>JAOZRE010000176.1 GCA_029940215.1 bacterium
GTTGGCTCTTCGGAGACCACGTATATTAAACTTCAATGTGAAAAAAGCCGGCACCTATTTTTGTAATTCTCATATTAATGGGAAACACTTGAGTAATTTTTTGAGTCGATCCTTAGCAATGGAGATCAGGGCTTTCGGATCTCTTCATTTCCTGAATTTTACGATAGTATAGCAGAAAAAGATCGCATAAACAAGAAAATCAATTCGGGTCACTGCAACGTGACCTTGAGCCGGACGCCTTTGGGGGTCGATTGATGGTGTTCAATTCCCATTTCCTCTGATACTAATGAGAGACAAGGTCTCTGCTGCTTCCGGGTTGGAATATCACCGCAGGCTGGACTTGGACGTGTTCGCTCACCCTCCAATACGGCTGCTGACAGAATGCCAGGTTATTTTTGTACGATCCATACGCGCAGCTGAATACCAGCTGAAAACAGAACAGGAAGAAAAGAGATGAAACTGGGAATTATTGGTCTGCCATCCACGGGGAAAAAGACCGTTTTTGAGACACTGACTAAAATTGTTTCGCCGGGAGACGGCAAGGCTGAACACAAGGTGGGGACAGTTAAGGTTCCCGATGACCGCGTGGGTATCCTGAGTGAGATGTATCAGCCCCGCAAGACCATCTATGCCCAAGTGGAATACTTTCTCCCCGGGCGGCAAAGTGGCAAGAAGGATCAATCTGTCTGGACACCTGTCCGGGATAGTGATGCCCTGATTCATGTGGTGCGTAATTTTGCGGGATACGGGCTTGAGGGCCCTACACCGGCCGCCGATATTCAGTATCTTAACCAGGAGATGGTTCTGGCGGACTTGATGGTGGTTGAAAAAAGGCTGGAAACCCTTAACCAGGAAAAACAGAGAGGGAAAAAATTCAATGCCGAGGAGTATGCCTTGTTGGAAGAGTGCCTGAAAACGCTGGAGGCAGAGATTCCAATCCGGGCGAATGCTGAGCTGGCCGCAAATCCCCTGCTGAAGGGTTTCACCTTTATCTCCGCCAAACCCCTTCTGATCCTGTTCAATAATGGGGATGACGACCCGAATCCGCCGGAGATAGGAGAGTTGACTGGAGGTGAGGAGACTATCGTCCTAAGAGGGCGACTTGAAAACGAACTGTCACAGATGTCAGAAGAGGAGGCTCAGGATTTCCTGGTGGAGTTTGAAATCACGGATCCGGCGATGGATCGTGTGATCAGCAAATCGTACGATCTCCTGGGTCTGATCTCCTTCTTCACGGTTGGAGAAGACGAGGTCAGGGCGTGGACTATCCGAAAAGACACGGTGGCTGTTGATGCAGCCGATGTGATCCATTCGGATATCAAGAAAGGGTTTATCCGGGCGGAGGTGCTTTTCTACGACGATCTGATGGAGGCGGGCAATTTCCAGAATGCAAAGAAAAAAGGGACGGTCCGGCTGGAAGGAAAGACCTATCTGGTGAAAAACGGCGATATTATCAACTTCAGGTTTAATGTATAATTGATTTTTCGATTGCTCAGCTCCCCTCTGTCAAGGGTATTATGATACAAAACACGCATGAATCCATCCTTGGAGCTGTTGGAAAACCTCCTGTTTTCCATCGTTTTGAATCACAATACCCTTGACTCTGGAAATGTGATGAATTGTTACATGTAATCAGTGATTTATTGCTATCTGACCGCAACTTGGGGCACACACAAGGAGGAATGATGCTTACCATAGGAGGCAGGGCCCATACCATTGAGGAAATTCATAAGGTTGGCAAACTCGGTTATCCCTTCGCTGAGGTCAATATCGATAATCCTGATAGCATAGAGGCAGACCTTGATGTTCTGCAGGGTCTTAAAGAGGAGTATGGGTTGTACTACCTCGCTCACTATCCGAACGAAGGGAATCCAAACGACTTGAAAAATCTGCGGGAGAATTTTCTGCCAAAAGTAAAAAGGCTCATCGAGCTGTCAGCCGAACTGGAGATTCGCAAGGGGACCATTCATTTCTGGATGGATAAACGCTGGGCAGACGCGGATGTGATTGCAGCAAAGCTTGAGATGCTGTCGGAACTGGTTGAGCATGCGAAGTCCCACCAACTGTTGCTGTGCCTTGAAAACCTGACCGCCCGGCATGACAGTTTCAGCAACTATTTCGCCGCCGTTCCAGACCTGAGAATGACTATGGATATCGGGCACGGGCAACTGCTGACGAAGGGAAATACTGCCTTTGGCTTCATGGAGCATGTTTTTCCAAAGATTGCCCATGTACATGTCCACGACAATCTGGGAGGCACCGGTGTCAAGGATGATCTTCATCTGCCTTTGGGCGATGGCAAGGTGGACTACCCTCAGATCCTGACGATTCTCAAGGAAAAAGGGTACGACTCAACCATCACCATGGAGGTCAAGCCGGAAGAGATGTCACGGACCTGCAAAGAGGTTAAGGCATATATGAGAAAAAACTGAGGTTTGTATCCGTATCTGTTGTAAACCCTTTTTACTTGCGGATCCGTCTCAAGATGATCTATAGCTCACTTCGCTGAAACCCCAACTCGCTGGCGCTCAAACAGCGGGGTTTTTACCGCTCAGATTCGTTAAGATCATCTAAGAGACTTTTCCAAGCAATAAAAAAGGCTTTACAACAGACACTCTGGGCTGTTTATTTGTTTCCATTCATTCCGTGCCTTTGGGGAGAGAGTTTTGATAAGACATTCAAAAAGAAATCCTCTGTTAATTCCAACAAGAGACCAGTCATGCTCGACTTTCAAAAAATCACCACCTACCCGATCAGCCAGCGGCAGAATAAGTTTCAGCTGAAAGATATGATTCCGCTGGATAACCAGCGGCAGATCGATGATGACAATTTGCAGCAGGTTGCGGCCGCCATTCTGGCTTCAAAAAAACAGGGTGCAAAGGTCATGATCATGCTGGGCGGTGCTGTGGTAAAAACAGGGTGTTCTTTGCTGTTGATCGATTTGATGCAGAAGGGGTTTATCGATCACCTGGCCGTCAATGGTGCGGTTTCCATCCATGATTTTGAGGTCGCGCTGATCGGGGAGACGTCAGAGGATGTTGAGAGGGGCCTGGAAGATGGCACGTTCGGGATGGTTGAGGAGACCGGCAGGATGCTGAACGAAGCGATTATCGATGGCTATCGGTCCGGCACCGGATACGGAGAAGCCGTCGGGAAGAAGATTGCAGATCTGGACCTGCCATATAAATCCGCCAGCTTGTTCTATAACGCGGTTAAGATGAACCTGCCGATAACAGTGCATGTTGCGGTGGGCGGTGATATTATTCATCAACACCCGACATGCGATGGCGCGGCACTGGGGGGAACTTCCTACAGGGACTTTCAGATTCTGACCGAGAGTGTTTCGAAGCTGGCAGGAGGTGCCTTGCTGAATATCGGATCGGCGGTCAACCTGCCCGAAGCGTTTCTGAAGGCTCTGACCATTGCCAGGAACCTCCGGTTCGACGTCCGGGAGTTCACCACTGCCAATTTTGACTTCTTCGACATGTACCGGCCCCGTACGCGACTGCTGGAATGGCCCCGCAAGCTGGGCTGCGTTGCCTGGGACGTTCGCGCGGATCATGCAGACAGCATTCCCACCCTCCATCACCACCTGGTCCGCTTCTAGCAGGTTTGTATTGTCAGGCGGTTCCGTACTTCTCTTTTAACTTCCGGTTGACGATGGGTGGGACCATACTCTCCACATCGCCGCCAAAACTGGCGGCCTCCTTAACGATAGAGGAGCTGGTAAAGATCCATTTAAACCCGCTCATCAAAAATACGGTTTGGATCTGGCGCTTCAATCTCCGGTTCATCAGAGCCATCTGAAATTCATATTCAAAATCAGAAACAGCCCTGAGGCCTCTCAGAATAGCACTTGCGTCCCTTTTTACGGCGTAGTCCACCAACAGTCCGTAATGGGTATCCACTTCAATGTGATCCTGACCGGCAAAAATCTCGTTCAGCATCTCAATTCGTTCTTCTACAGCGAAGAGACCGCTTGATGCTTTTGCCGGATTGCAAAGTATGGCAATGATGACCTTGTCAAACAGTTTCAGTCCCCTTTCGATCAAATCCAGATGTCCATTCGTTGGCGGATCGAAAGAACCGGGGTAGATGGCTATTTTTTCCATAACCGCAATCTCGTTTCCCTTTAATTGTCCAGTTTTCGGTTGACTTCATTTACGAGACCGTTTAATCGTCGACTATGCAACAAACGCCTTATTTCGTACGGTTTGCTGGCCGGTAACGTTCCCTTGAAAGTGTAACTATCAGTACTTATGAATCTTTTTCCACTATAGTCAAATTCTATTTTATTTTAAGAAAATGTCAAATGGAAGAATGGGTGCAGGGCTGATATATATCCAGAAAGTCACCGAAAGATCAACCGTTATGTTGGTACGGCGAAGACTGATAAATGTCTGAAATAGACAGTTCCATCATTAGAAGGAGTCATATGTTTTCTGTCAAGGAGGTCCTGGATTCACGCAATTTGGCAATTATTGGTGCTTCACGCGATCCATTCAAACCCGGAGCACTCCTGATCAAGATTCTGCAGGATACCGGTTTTAAAGGAAAGGTGGCCGGAGTCAACCCGGGTGGTGGTGAGGTGTATGGTACCACATTGTACACCAGCCTGGCTGAGATTCCATTTAACGTGGATCTTGCTGTTTTTTATATTCCTCCCGGTCTGGTGCCGGATATTCTGAACCAATGTGCCGAAAAAGGAGTGAAGGGGGTGGTGATATCCGCTGAGGGCTTTGCCGAGTCCGGGGAGGACGGTCGCCGGGTGCAGGAGAAGGTCCAGGAGATTCTCAAGAAAACAGGGATAAGGGGGTTCGGCCCGAACACACTGGGTCTGGTAAATACTGAGACCGGATTGACGACCTCCTATTTTTCAAATCAGCAGATGCTGCAGCCTGGTGGGATCGGTTTCGCCGCCCAGTCCGGAGTTTTCGTCGGCGCGCTGCTGCGTTATATTGCCTCTCTCGGCAATATGGGGATCTCAAAGGGGCTGGGGCTTGGTAATAAGGTGGATGTTGATGAAAGCGATGCGCTGCAGTACTTTCACGCCGATCAGCAAACCCGTCATATCGGTCTTTACCTGGAGGATGTGCGGGATGGTCGACGGTTTCTGGAGACAGCCCGGACCGTAGCGGCGGATAAACCGGTGCTCCTGCTGAAAGGGGGTCGAACCGTCCGGGGGGCTCAGGCCACGGCAACCCATACGGCCAGCCTGGCAGTGGATGATGAGATCTTTGACGGGGCGTTGCGACAGGCGGGTGTGATTCGCATGGAGAGTATTGAGGAGATGGTCTATTCAATGATGGGTTTTGCCTGGACGCCGCTTCCCGATGGAAATAAGATTGCGCTGGTGACGTACAGCGGAGCTCAGTCCATCATGTGTATCGATGCTGCCATGAAGGTCGGCCTTGAGCTGTCCAACTTTGCCCCCGACACAAAGGAAAAGATCGCGGAGGTAATCGCGACGGACAGCAAGTCTGCCAATCCCATCGATATCTTTCCGGATATGATGATCCACGGCTTCGATAAAACAGTTACACGTATCCTGAGCGCACTTTTCGAGGATTCCGGTGTCAACGGTATAATCCTGATCAGTTTCGCCCAGGAGGGATCGGAAATGAACAGGTCAATAGTCGATGTCTGGCAGCAGTATCACAATAAGCCCCTTTTTGTCTCGCTGATGGGTATTCAACAGGATATCAGGGAGAGCGGCGACTTCTTTCTGGAAAACGAGATCCCGTTCTACCCTTACCCGGAAACGGCTGTCAAGGTCTTCTCAAACATGTGGCAATACGCTGACCGGAAAAAGACATAAGTTCATGGAGCAGATGCAGTTATGCTCAGCCTATGATTGAACATGACTTTTACATTAGTCGAGGGAAACAGGCTAGTTGCCCTGCTTACGATAATTCCCCCTTCTGAAGGGGGCAAGGGGGATGTTTCAAATTGAGTCGAGGAGTGATGAATGAAAGAATATACAATACAGGTGAATGAATCGTGCTGCACCTTGTGCAGGCGGTGCCAGCTGGGGTGTTCCAACGCTTATCTGAGGGAATTCAACCTGGACAAGGCGAACATTAAAATTGAGGTGACCGGGCTTGCGGTTCGAATCCATTTCACCGACGAATGCCGGAAGTGCGGTATTTGTGTTGATCACTGTCTATACGGAGCCTTGGAAATGATGGCTCAGGGGGCGGCATGATGAATGGCGGATTTGCCGGGAAGATCCTGGTAGTGGACTTGACCCGAGGGAAGGTCTCTGAACAAAACCTTGACGAAAAAATAGCAACGGATTTTATCGGGGGGCTGGGGATTTGTATCAAGCTGGCCAGCGACACTATTCCGCCCGGATGTGGGGCTCTTGAACCCGAAAACGCGATTATCCTGGGGGTAGGACCGCTGGTGGGGACGAGTCTGCCGTCAACTTCGCGGGTATTTGCGGTTTCCAAACTGCCCTCCAGCAATACCATTGGCTGGTGCGGTGCCGGAGGGGTTAACTTCGGTTGTCAACTGAAAAACACCGGTTACGATCATATCGTGATCCTGGGCCGGTCTGATCGACCGGTATACCTTTCAATGGTTGATGATCATGTTGAACTGAAAGAGGCGGGGACCCTATGGGGACAGGGGATTGAAGAAACCTGTGAGTCGCTCTGGGAAGACTGTCCTCATCCTGCGGGTGTCCTGGCGATCGGGCCCGGCGGGGAGAACCAGGTGGTGTTTTCCATGGCCTTTGTCGACCGGATTGCCACGCTTGGTCGGGGTGGTTTAGGGGCGGTGATGGGTTCGAAAAATTTGAAGGCGGTGCTGGTTCGAGGAGTAAAAGGGGTGACCATCTCGGACCGTAAGACCTATAAAAAACTGAACCGCTCTTTTATGACGCAGATCCGGGAATATCCCTACCTGAAAGAGTGGCAGCAAATGGGAATGGTCAAGAGCTTTCCGGCTGTTCCCCTTGAAACCTATGACAAGATTAAGAAAAGGCGCATCGCCTGCGTCTCCTGTCCCATCGGATGCAAGGATGCCGTCGAAATACCGGACGGTCCATACCAGGGGTTGACCGCCTGCTCCAGTTCGGTGATTAACCTGTTCACACCCGTTATTTACGGCCTCGAGGATTACCGCGAATCGATTCGTCTGGTGCATACCCTGGATCGATACGGTCTTGACACATTTGAATTCTACGGGGTTATGAAATTTGCCGATACCCTGCATCAGGAAGGACTTATTGCTTCCTCTGACCTGGACCTGGAAATCAACCTGACATCACTGGCTTCCCTGGAGGGATGGGCGGAAAAAATCGCATTTCGACAGGGTTTCGGTGAGATACTGGCAGGCGGCTTCCGCGGTATGATTGAACAGTTTGGATCTGAATCTGAGCAGTTTGCCCCGTCACTGGTCAAGGGAATGCATCCATACACCGGCCCAGGATCGGCTCTTCCCTGGGACCTGTTCGGTACCATGGAACTTGGCCAGATAATGGATCCTCGAGGCCCACATGTCGGTTCAGGTGGATCACCCACCTATTTTGCGAAACGCCCCCTTAAGGTTTTTTACAAGCATTTCGAGCGCATGGGTATTCCACCCGACGCGGTTCGCCGGATTATTGTTGACGGGTCATCTGATGAGCATCAGTTGAAGGTGGGACGGCTGTTGAAGTACTCCCACAGCTGGTTCGGTATTCTGGGATCCATGGGTATCTGTGTTCGGGCCCAGATCAACCGGTTTTACAATGCGGAGCTCTGTGCACGGTTCTACGAGTCGGTTACCGGTATTCCCACCGATGTGGCCGATATCCGCAAACGGGTTGATCGCATCTGGACCCTGTATCGGCAGCTGAATCTAAAAGGCTCCCCTGCCTCAGCTCTGAAGGAGCAGATCCCGAAACAGTGGTTGAAGACAAAAGGATTCAAGGAGTATGTGTCCGAACAACCCCTGGATGAAACAGCCGTATTGGAAATGATCGGTGACTACTACGATGAATGGGGCTGGGACCGGGCGACCGGTGTGCCTTCGGTGGATGTGCTGAACAAGCTGGGTTTGGCGAAAGGAAAAAGAGGGACGTTGTTGAAAAGTTGACAAATGATAGTCAACAGAAGAAGGTTCAATATGCCTAGACAAGCACGAATCGACGCGCCAGGAGCACTTCATCACATTATTGCTCGTGGAATTGAGCGCAAAGCTATTTTTCGGGATACACAGGATTACAGCAATTTCCTGAACCGGTTGGGCAATCTGTTGATTGAGTCATCAACAGCCTGTTTCGCATGGGTTTTAATGCCCAACCATATTCACCTGCTGCTCAAAACCGGTATCACGTCAATATCGACAATAATGCGCCGTCTCCTTACTGGATATGCAATCTCATTCAACAGGCGGCACAAACGGCATGGGCACTTGTTTCAAAATAGATACAAATCATTTCTATGTGAGGAAGAGCCATATCTGTTGGAACTGGTCCGATATATTCATTTGAACCCGCTTCGTGCACGTTTGGTTTCAGACTTAAATGAATTGGAACGTTTTCCAGAAAGTGGACATGCTACTATTATGGGTCAAGTGCAACTCGACTGGCAGGATACGGATTATATCCTGATGCGGTTCAATGAAAATGAAAGTATCGCAAGAAAAGCATATCAGGAATTCGTTACAGATGGTATCTCCCAAGGCCGTCGCCCCGAACTGATTGGTGGAGGGTTGGTTCGATCCATCGAGGGGTGGTCGGCATTGAAAGGCCTCCGCGAAACAAATACTCGAGTGATCAGTGATGAGCGAATTTTAGGGAGCAGTGGATTTGCGGAATCTGTTCTAAAGAATGCTGAAGAATTTTATGAAAAGAGAACAGCGGCTCTGACTCAGGGTATAGACATCGATCTTGTTGTTAAAACAGTTGCCGAACACTTGGACCTTGAAATTGAATCTGTATATAAAAAAGGCCGAAAAAGATTGATTGCACAGGCGCGAGCAGTTATCTGTGCTTTGTCTGCTGATAGGTTAATGCTGGCTGGGACAGAAATTGCTAAAAAGCTCAACTTGACACCATCCAGCGTCAGTAAGCTTATTGATCGGGGAAGAAAAGAATCTCTGTTTCGGGAACTGGACAAGGCACTCTTCCGTGATGATTAGAAAAACGCTTTATTTCTGTTTTAAAACCCCGTCCTTTGGGCGGGGTCAGAGACATTCGGCTCTGCCTGGTGCAACAAAATCCCCCCTTGAGGGGGGGACGGGGGCATAAGCGCTAAGTTGTTTGTGGTTAATATTAGTAGTAAAAATATTTTGATAACT
>JAOZRE010000576.1 GCA_029940215.1 bacterium
GTGGCTAAAAACATCTTTTCAATTTTTTCCAACGAATATTCTTTTTTGATCAGTTTCCTGGCATCTGCTGGTATTTTTTTGTTCTGTGATTTCATTTCTGAGAATTCGTGCAGGAATAGGCGGCTTTCGATCTGTGAAAACCGCTCTTCAAGTCCACTTGTTTCATTGAGCAGCAACTCAAGATATTCTCCGTCTTCAAGGTTCTTTACTAAAGCAATTCCCGGCAGCATTGCGGATAAAGATCTTTTCACCGAGATGTTGCCAGCCTTTTTGCGTAATTGTCTCTTTAAATACCTGAAAAACTGCTCCATGATATTATTTATTCGTTGGGGTTGTACATAGATTACCTGGCCATCGACCGTAGTCGGAATTGGATCGGCAAACAGCCTTTCATTATATTTTTCGAGCTGGTCCATTGACGAATCGTACTTCTCAACGAATTCAGCGACCCTTTCAGCAATGGATCTCATATCACATTTTTCACCATTGTCGTTGAGGCCCTGTCTGCCATCGGGTAAAGCAATTCGCAATACATTTCTGAGTTCGTTGAATATCTTTTCATTTTTTTGGAGGAGCTCAGCAGCCTGATTCAACTCTGTGTCACAGGTAATTCGGTCCAAAAGCTTTATGATTTGATAAAACGGCTTACTGCCTGTCAGCTCATACAGCCGTTTGATCTTTTTGTATCCAAAAATCATTCTCTGATAAAGAAGATGCTTCATATCAAAGGAAAAACCATAACCGGACAGTGAAGAGGCATCGAACATCCAGTGAATAAACAACAGCACTGTCTTAATGGAGGCAAGCTCCGGGTCGGCGTCGACTCTTGCCAGGTCCTGTATCCCGCCTCCCAGTTTCTTCTCAAAGTCTTTCGCTTTATTTTTTAGAGCCACGCGTATCTTACTCTTGGTTAAACGACTGCGAAGAACCCGGTAAGCATTGTCTAAGAGGTCTTTTCCAATATCTCTGAGAAAATGAAAATGACAGATCAAAGACGGAACATCAGAAAATACTGTTTCAATTGCTCCCAGCAACCCTTTACCCATATCGCTGACGACCGCTAGGGGAGTACCGTATTTTGCTTGGATATCCTTTAAAAACGGGATGATCTTTTCTTTTTTTTCGGAATTGATCTTCACACTCGAAAGGATAATTCCGCTGATTTCATCCATTCCAGTAAACAGGTTTGGACTATCCCCTTCGCAGGTTCCATCGATATGGAGGATATAACCGCCGTTTCGAGCCAACTTCAACCTGAGTTTCAACTGGCTCTGTTTATGACAGATGTCCAGGTACGCAATAAATTTTTGACCCAGAAAACGGATTTCGCTGACCGATATGTCGATGGCCTTTAATTGAAGCTCTTTTTTGATTGCCTGCTCGTTCATAGAGTGCAACAGCAACGATCTTCCAACATGTACCAACACATCGTAACCATAGGTGCCCTTGTGCGGAACCAGTCGTTGCAAATCCTTGCAGCGATGGATTTCTCCATCGTCAGGGCAAACCAGAATGGTTTCATGGGCAATGAACTCTCCGGTGCTCAAGGTAATAACGGTTCGCTTGCTGGTCTTTAAGACATGCAACCGCCGACCGCACTGCGTGCAAAATCTGACTTCGGGATAAAACATCAACTTTGGAATATCCTCAAACAGAGCCCCGGGATTCATCGCCTCTACCTGCCTGTTCTTTAGTTCGGCCAGTATCCTTATGGCCGAAAACCTGGAGTTTTTTTTAAAAGGTCATGAAATAAAAGGAAATTCACAATGACAGCTGCAGAAATATGACAACGGTTTTCACGTGCTAATGTATCCGACAACTCTTCGGCCGAAGCTTCCGGGTGCTTAATATAAGCAACCAGTAATTTTACAGCAACCATATCGCTGATTTTCTGCATTTCACATATTTGACTTCGCTTGCGGCTTTGAGCCGCATACATAGTCGGGTCGTCAGAAAAGTAGACGTAAACACCGCCGTATTTCTCACGGAAAATGCCGTCCATCTCTCGAAAGTGTTGCATGAATGATCGCGGTTGAAGTCCGACAATGTCCCCTATTTCATTTCCGCTTAAACCATATTCGGAGTCAGCAATCAAATGCTGTACGGTTTTTCGAAGATCTCCGAATTTTGAAAAGAGAATCCCCTGATATCTCCAAATTCCATTGGTATTAAACTTGGGGATACCAGCCAGGGTATAATAGCGAGAGTTCTTGTTGTAACTTCTATAAACGGCCAGTTCGGCAAATTGCCTTTGCACTGTCCTGATCGAACATTCACACATCTTAGAAACCTGATCCAAAGTCAATACTTTAGATTCTTTAAAGATCTCGTTTAAAGCCGGTGCTTTCATAGTCCTCCTGGCGCATTATATGTTTTATGCCTACTATTTAAACATTAATTACGCCATATTGGAAGTGAAAACACCCTGTTTTACTTGTTTTTTTGAAGATTTT
>JAOZRE010000577.1 GCA_029940215.1 bacterium
TAGATCAGAACCGCCTGCAATTTCCAACCACTTTTGGTGGGATATTAGTCAGGAGCATCCAGACATATGTTGAGTCTTTTTTCAACTACCTAATATTGGCTTGTCTTACCTACCTTCCTTTTTTAGCCATTATTGAACTGAGCAATCTGGATATTATGGATATTGTGGAGTTTTTCCACGGTAATTTCCTTGATATTATTATTTTTTTGACCTTGCCGACTCTGTTTATCAACAAAAAGGTATTCCCCCTGGCAACCATCTCGCTTTTTATGCAGCGATTTTTTGCGTCAGCAGTGGTCATCAGCTTTGTACAATTGGGAACGTTGCTACTCTTCATTACCTTTTTTGCTCAGATCAGTATTGGTGTGATCCTGGTTGGTATCATACCTTATGTTTTCCTGCTTTTTGCCGGGTTTTTCCTCATTATGGAAAACGCACCAAAACTGATATCCATAAAAGACAATCTGTTTAACAGTATCAAATTGGTAAGGGGGCAGTTTTTTGCAATTTTCTGGAATTTCATCAGCATCACCTTCATGATCTTCCTACCACTGTTTTTCTTTTCGATCTGGTATCTGGGAAGCCATCCTGAGATGATTGCAATTCGCGATATTCTGAATGCCAGCCCCGAAAGCGATTCGCTGGTCATTCAACGATTCCTGACACTGGTCCAGAATATTGTGCAGGAAAGCGGGTTTAAGTGGAGTCGCATCGGGATACACATTCTTTTTCGCCCCTTAAAATCACTGTTTCTGACATTTTTATTTTTGGGCATCATCCAGCGAATTTCGCCCAGCACCATCGTTAATTTTCTGGGACCGGTAGCAGATAACGGAGACAAGCCCGTTTCTGGACAAGACGCAATCAACGACAATGAGATCGGGTCTGAGAATATTATGTAGTCACCCGGATTTATCTCGATTCATGATGATTTGGTCACTCAAGATCAAACAGGAGAGTTTACTTGGTAACCATTGACAAAAAAGCCAAACCCAAGATTTATACCGAATCCGACCACATGCTCAAGGATTTAAAAGATGAACTTGCCGGTCTTAAATCCCGTATGAATCTCATTGAAGAGGAGCAGGAAAAAAACCGCAACCTGCTAGATCAATTATCATTCCAGGAAGATCTCTCCAATGAATTAATCGCCAGTCAGCATGAAGAAACTAAGATAAATAAGGAGAACTATAAGGTTATTGCCAATGTTATGCATGACTTGAAATCACCGGTCTCCAATGTGGTCGAAAATCTGGCCGGCATCATGTCCGAAATTGACGACAAAGATGCTCAAGATACGCTCAAGGAGTGCATGAACACAGCATCTAATGTGTTGAGTTCATTTACCGAGGTAGAAGAGTTCTGCCTGGATGCTGGGGAGGGATTGCACAGCAGTCAGCAGCCGGTAGATATCAAAGCTTTTTTCAAGGAGACAGTCTCCGGTTTGCAAAGGGAGTTGGTCCACTCAGCTGGCCATTCGCTGCGATTACTGGTTGATAAAAGCATACCGGAAAAAAGTCCGTTGTATACAGAAGCGATCAAGCACTGCCTGGAGGGCCTTCTCAAGGAATTACTCTACAACCGCAGTTCTGCGAGTATTTCCATCCGGATTGCCTCTGAAAAGAGCGAAATGAAATATGGAATTGAGATCTCTGATCTAACCATTCTGCTGGAAATGGATCAACCGACTGATATCACATGGAATGAATCCTGGGTCGACTCCATCCAGCTCAATCAACACAGCCTTCTCAATTCAGGCTTCAATCTGCTGCGTATCCGAGATTCCCTTAGAAAAACAGGCGGTCAGCTGGAGATCTGTAAAAATGCTGACAAGGTTAATGGATTCAAGATATATCTTCCGCTGACCTACTGAAAACAGGCACCACGTTCAAGCCTGAACTGATCACTTTTTTATAACTCCGGGTCCCCGGCTGCTCTTAATCTATACACATCCATCAACAGATCCCCATCACGCAGGGAGGGAAAACGTTGTTTAACCTGCTCCGCAATTTGCCTTAGCTGCTTCCACTTTTTCAAATGTATAGCTAATTCGGCATTGTAGCTGAAATACTCCACACGAGTTGTTTCATCCAATGCCACACCTTCAAGCAACTGTTTCAGCTTATCCAATTGTCGGGTCTGCAGATAGACGTCTGCCAGAACTGTCCAAGCTGTTTTATCGCTATTATTAAAGCTTCTCAGTCTAATTGCGGTTTCGAGCTCTTCCCAGGCGCTATTTTTTTGATAAAGTTTAACGATATTTTCAATCAGCTCTCTATCCGATGGAAATCGAGTCAAGGCCTTTAAAGCCCTATTTTTCGTCTCCTTCCAGCTGGAATCTACATTCCTGGTTATTGCAAAGGAGTCTGGCATATAATACGCGTTTCCATCCATCTTCTTCAGGAGTGCATACAGCTCGGTTTTTCGCTCAGACAGAATATAGAACCAAC
>JAOZRE010000578.1 GCA_029940215.1 bacterium
TAATTTCGCTCATCACCTGAAAACCATCTATTTTGGGCATTTCCAGATCAAGCAGTACCAGGTCAAAATGGTCACTATTGAGGTATTCCAAAGCCTGTTGACCACCTTCTGACAAGGTGCTGTTCATGCCATAAATTGCCAGCAGATCCCTGAGGCTTTCGCGCATGCGCAGGTCGTCATCAACGATCAGAATGGAAAATGGATTTTCCTGGGAAGTATGATTATTGATATCCGCGAGCATATCAAGTTCATCAGGCGTAAGAACGGTTTCATCAGTGACCTTGTTGTCAGCCGCAGCAGAGTTCTCTGCTTTTCCTTCTGGAGCCGGTTTTTTTGTGCTGCTGTCAAAATTATTGGGCAGAAAAGTTTTCCAATTCCAACTTATATCTTTTTCTTTTACCATTATTAATGCCAATATTTTTAGTAGATACCACTGCCTGGGTGTTCCTGGTTTTAGTCCCAGAATGCCAGAATTGTGGCCATCGCACGGGTGAACTCATTGAATGAGTGGGGTTTCACAATGTAGTCGTCAACATCGTATTCGAATGCGGCGGCCCGGTCTTTCGGTTCGTCGGACGATGTCAGAACAATGATGTGCTGTTCTTTGAGTTCGGGGTCGCTGCGCAACTCACGCAAAAACTCGATGCCGCTCATCTTCGGCAGGTTGAGATCCAGAAGGATGAGTGCCGGCGGAGGTGATATCTTTTCGAAACCGTTATCGCCGCGCAGCATGCTGAGCGCTTCCAGGCCGGTTCGGGCGATATGCAGGGGATTGCTGATTTTGTTCTTCTGCAGGGCGCGCTGTACAGTCATAATATCGACCCTGTCGTCCTCAATCAGCAATATTATCTCGTCTTTGTTCAACATAATTCGCTATTCCTAATTTGATACCTTGCATTCATTTCCGGCCGCGCTACTCAGAAGTGAGCTTCTTTGGCCAGGTGAAGTGGAAACACGCACCTTCTCCGAGGGCAGACTCTATTCTTATTGTACCACCATGTTCTTCCACAATCTTCTTGACCAGTGCCAGACCAATACCTGTGCTGCTTTCGAAGTCACTCGCCTCCAGAACCTGAAACATCATAAAGACTTTATCGTGATATTCCGGGGCGATTCCCTTGCCGTCGTCGCATACGGAGAATTGATAGACATCCGCATAAGTTTCGCATTTTATGCGGATTTTCCCCTTGTCTCCCCCATGGTGTTTCAGGCTGTTACTGATCAGATTGGAGAATACCTGGCCAAGCTGGAGGCGGTCAACGTACAGGGTTGGCATTTTACCCTTGATCTTGATAGTGAACCCGCTGGGAGGGGACAGTGAATCGATAATCTCATCGACCAGCTCTCTGGTATCGACGTTATTTTCGGAGTCGCCGGTCTTGCCCACCCGGGAATACTCCAGCAGTCCTTCGATCAGATCGTGCATCCGGCGCACCCGGTCACGGAGCAGGGCGAGCTGCTCTCTTGAAGCATTATCCAGTTTGTCAGTGAGATCTTCCTCGATCCACTCAGCCAGATTGCTCACAGCCCGCAACGGGGCCTTCAAATCATGAGACGTTACATAGGCGAACTGTTCGAGATACTGGGCCTTTCGTTCCGCTTCGGCCGTTCGACTGGCGATATGCTGCTCCAGTGTTTCATTCAGACGCTGCAGTTTCTGTTCAGCCGATTTACGCTCAACCACTTCCCGGTTCAGGGCCTGTACCGCTTCTTGCAGCTGTGACGTTCTCTCTTTGACTTCCTGTCGTACTATTCTTGCCCGTCCCACAAGGGTTGACAAATAGACCGTGAGCAGGAAAGTAAATGCCAATCCTCCGGAGAAGATGATCCAGCTGTTCATGGTTTCGATATTGAATTTTTTGATGGCAGGATAGCACACCACCTCCCACTGCTGGGTTCCTACCGTGATGTGTTGACTGTAGGTTTTGTTCAAATTATCGGTTTCGGCTTCGGTGTCGGGTAACTGACCCTTTCTCAACCGGGAGAGATGGGAGTAGAGGAGTTGTCGATCCCCGTTGGAATGATCCTGGTAGAACTGGAGATCAACCCCTCCCGCGCGAAGGCTTTCCAGGGCTCGTTCAACAATATCACCGATGTAGAAGACGCCGATTGCAAATCCCCTGACCCCGGTGGAGGGCTGAGCCGGAGTATCATCCGGCTCTGGATTTTTAAAGAAGACCGGAACGGCCACCATGATCCCTGTTTGCTCAACGGTTTCATCGATGATAGGGATCCCGGGAGAGACCTGGCGGATTCGGGTCAGTTCCGCCTCCTGCAACAGGGTTGAAACAATTGGATCAGCACCCATATTGAGGCCCAGGATCTTTTTGTTGCTTTGATAGGGCTGGATGTAGAGGACAGGATAGTATATGGGCCGTTCAGGGATCTCGATCTGCTTGCCCGAAAGGTCGACCTCAATGATCCGGAAGGGTGGAAAACTTTGCTGCA
>JAOZRE010000579.1 GCA_029940215.1 bacterium
TGGATGGGTGAGGTTTATAACTATCTGGGTATGTCAGTGGGGGTGATCAAACATGGCCTGGATGACAATGAAAGAAGGGAAGCCTATAACGCCGATATTACATATGGAACCAACAATGAATACGGATTCGACTATCTTCGTGATAACATGAAATTTGATCTGAAGGATTATGTTCAACGGGATCATAATTTTGCAATTGTAGATGAGGTCGACAGCATTCTGGTTGATGAAGCACGGACTCCTCTGATCATATCCGGACCGGCACAGGATTCTACAGAACTCTATCACACAGTTGACAGGGAGCTCCACGGTCTTGTCCGCGAGTGGAGGGTTGTTGACAGCCCCGAACCCGAACTGGTGGCCAAGCATAAGAATATTGATCCGGGTGAGGTAAAATCCTTTCTCAGGGAATTGGAAGACCTGGATACCGTTATCCCCGGTGATTTTACCCTTGAAGAAAAATCACGAAACATACAGTTGTCAGACCAGGGTGTTGAAAAGATGCAGACCCGGTTGGCGAGCCTGCTGAAAACAACCAATCTTTTTGATTTTGAAAATATTGATATATTGCATCATGTCAATCAGGCTTTAAAGGCAAATTACGTCTTCAAACGGGACATTGACTATGTTGTCCAGAATGGCAAGGTTTTAATTGTTGATGAGTTTACAGGCCGTATGATGGAAGGGCGGCGATTCAGTGATGGTTTGCACCAGGCCCTGGAAGCAAAAGAGAGAGTTCGTATTGAAAAGGAAAACCAGACGCTGGCATCCATCACTTTCCAGAATTACTTTAGAAAATATGATAAACTGGCGGGGATGACCGGTACGGCTGAGACGGAAAAGGATGAATTCATGAAGATCTACGGCCTGGGGGTGATTGTTGTGCCGACCAATCAACCCATGATTCGTCTGGATCAGTCTGACGTCATTTATAAAACAGCGAGTGCAAAATACAGGGCTATTTTAAAGCAGATTCAGACACTTTATGATAAAAAACAGCCGGTGTTGGTTGGAACCGCATCAATCGAAGGCTCTGAGCGTTTGAGCAGGATTCTTACGAAAAACAAAATACCCCACAAAGTCCTGAATGCAAAGTTTCACGAGCAGGAAGCCGAAATTATAGCCAAAGCCGGGGAACAGTCCGCAATCACCATCGCCACTAATATGGCTGGTCGGGGGACTGATATTAAACTGGGAGACGGGGTCAAGGAAGCAGGAGGGCTTTACATACTTGGCACCGAACGAAATGAATCACGCCGGGTTGACAACCAGCTTCGAGGCCGGTCCGGTCGACAGGGTGATCCTGGAGAGAGTCGGTATTTTCTATCGTTGGAAGATGATCTTCTCAGGATTTTCGGGGGTGAGCGTATTGCCAATCTCATGGGGAAACTCAAAATCGATGAGGATGAGTCCATCGAACATATTCTCATTTCCCGCGCTATCGAAAACTCACAGAAAAAGGTTGAAGCCCACAACTTTGAGATCAGGAAGCATCTGCTGGAGTATGATGACGTCATGAATAGACAGCGGGAAATTATCTACAGGCAGCGTCGGGGTATTCTAGGCGAACATGCCGAGGATGTTTTCCTGGATCTGCTGGATGATGCCATTGAGAAATTGATGAATCAGTATTGCAGTGAAAAATACATCGATCAATGGGATCTGGAAGGCTTGCAGGCTGAGCTTTTATCCCAGTTTAAAATCAAGGTGACGTCAGAAATCGAAGAGCATGCTGCAACCAGGGAATCCCTGCAGAAATGGGTGTCTGAAAAGACAACAAAGAAATACCAGCAAAAAACTGAGGAATTTGGCAAATACAAAGAGGTGGTATTAAGGCAGATGTTGCTTGAGATAACCGACAATATGTGGAAAGATCACCTGCTTTCCATGGACCACCTGAAAGAAGGGATCGGGATGCGGGGTTACGCTCAGAAAAATCCGCTGAGCGAGTATAAAAAAGAGGGTTATGAGCTATTTGCGGACCTGATGGAGCGAATCAGCGAGCAGACAGTCAAAGCCCTGTTTAACATCAGCATTGTCTCGGAACCCCCCACGGAAATCTCCCGCAAGCAGCAGGAAATGGAGATGATTCATGGCGAAATCGATCGACCCCAACCCAAAGAGGCTCCAAAGCAGGCGCCGGTGAGAAAAGCCAGGATACCGGGTCGAAATGAACCCTGTTATTGCGGCAGTGGTAAGAAGTATAAGAATTGCCACTTGAAAGAGGATCAGTCTCGGGCCGCCGGTTAACAGGTCTGCCTGCTCTTTGGACTGATGCTACTGTTTCCCCTGTATCGATGAATAACAATAACGTTCATATTAATGCGGAAAAAATTAGGATTTGGATGCTGTACATCCTTTTTTTTTCCATTCCTTTCAGCATTGCCGGAGGTGATTTTGCTATAATCGGCCTTTATCTTGCAACCATTTACCTCTTTATCAAGC
>JAOZRE010000177.1:0-7177 GCA_029940215.1 bacterium
ATTGAATTATTATCCTGAATAATGTTTGGTATGACTATCGCAGTATGACAGCTGTAGAGATCGTCGATGTGTATTCGACTTTTGTTGGTTTAACGCTTAGCAGTTAAAAACGGGATGACATAACAGGGAAGCCAGTTACCAGTGTTGCCGGTGAAGGGGTTAGACATCTTAATTTAAAAAAAAGGGGGGGGGGTCCAATGACTTCTTATAACAGGATCTATCATTTTTTGCTGATTGGAATCAGCGTTCTTTTTCTTACCGCTGGATGTGGATCGTCAGGAGGAGGTGGTGGATCCAGTTCATCGACCAACTCGGTGGATACTGATGTTGAAATCGTGCAGGGCTCCACCAGTCTTGCTGCGCTTGATCTGGCAGAGAAGATCAGTGTTGTGGATGCGAAATCATCCACTGATAGCAGTTCAGTGGCCCCTTTACACATCGGGTTTGATAATATACGGGCGGCAATCTCGACTTCAGGTTTCAGCGTCGATTCGGACTATAACCAGGACACGACCCAGATCTATGTGCACGAAAAATCAGCTGAGGCCATGAATAGCGTTAATGAGATCCTGTGCTCCATCAAACAGACCAAGTATGATGGGATGATCAATCAGGATCCCTACAAGGCCCAGATCGATATTACCCAGTGTGAGCAGAAGGGGGAATCGTCAGACGCGAGTTCACAGGATCAATCTTCGGGATCAAACCGAGCTGAATATGAAATGTGGACTGTTTATTCCACGAGAGCGGACGTCAATTCACCGCATATCGTGCAAGCCTGGGTTCACCAGGAGCCTGACGATGGTGGTGGCCCCGGTGGAGATGGCGGTATGCTGATTAAGGCCAGGATGATCATAGAGCAGGCAGCAGACGATGATAACCCCTACGGACTGTTTCGACTGGATTTTGCTGGGTACGGTGTGGATGCCAGTGGAAATCTGGACGCTACGTCCAGTATGAATGGTTACATGTACACTGAGATCAGTTCATCCGGTCAGGTATACCTGAAATTTTACAATGGCATGGAAATGATGGGTGAGACTCTGGAGCAGAAGGTGTCTTTTTCCAGAAATACAGACGGATCATCGGGAGGCGGGACCACGACCAGTTTTGATTTCGATCAAAACGGACTGACAACTGCTAATTTCAATTTTGCTTTCAGTGATGATTATTTCTATCGCGAGGATAAAGGTGGTAACAAGAGCTGCCTGGACCGGAATAATTTCAGCGAAATTGCCTGGCGTTATGGTTTGTATGACAGTACAGGCGCTCGTGTGAACCGTGATTCCGGATTTCCTATCAAGGCTGAATCCGGAAGCGACGAATATTTCGGTTACATTGGGTATTGGGGACTATGGATGCCTGAAGACGCCAATATCGGAAACGGTGATACGGTCTACCGCATGGAATTTGGTAAAAAGGGTGATGAAGCCAAGCAGGAGTACACTGTGTATAAGGTGGGCGGCAAACTGATCCGAAACACCCGGAAAACCTTAAGCCTGGAGGATATCAAAGGGCTGCCACTGAATTATTATAACTGGTCCGGAGATCAGAAGGAGTACCGGGTTGTCTGGACTGGCACTGCTCTGAACAAGACACATGTGCGGGATGCTAACTGGAACTGGCAGAAAATAGCTGAAGCTGAGGTGACCTTTGACCAGTGGGACTGGTCCTTTAATTTCTATTCGGAATCTTTGGGAGGTGACGGTCAGGTGATTTTCTCAGCTTCTGAAAGCGGCGGTAATGTGACCATTGACCAGGCCCTTACCAATACCTCGACTGTGATTTTTCATATGCGTGACGTGGTGTTCCCGAGTGACAGCGATGTCCCGGCTAATCTGATCTGTTATGACAACTGTCCCGACAGCACCGCCCTGACGTCCAGTGATCCGTATCATACGCGTGCAGTTGATGGGGACAATATGCCTGTTTCACATACCTATACTTTCAGTGACATGGTCTTGAAAGAGGGGGGCACCTCCATCCTGAGGCCTACGGCTATAGGTGAAAACGATCATGGGCTCTGGACCGGTCCGTTGTTTGAAAATACGGGCGCCAATATGACTGCCCTTCAGTGTGACTGGGATGCCGGTCTTACCTGTGGCTGGAAAGCCTGGCAGGTGCTGGATGTTTTCTACACCTGGGAAACCGGTGCCAATGACTGGAACCAGTTTACCACGCTCAAGGACGGCAGCAATAACTACGCGGAGTTTGAAGCACCGCTTTTCATCCAGTATACCCATTCTCAGAGCGGTCATGATTATGATGGTTCTGTCTTCTACCTTGAGTATGGTGGATTTGGTAATCTGCATGGTATTCCGAGTACCTGCGTGGATGATGAAACAGGTGTGGAAATCTCATGCGATTCAGAGAACGCCCGCTGGTTGCCTGAGTTTGGCATAGCCAATGGTGCCAATGCGAGCTGGACAAACGATCAGAGCGTGACTGTCGAGGGCGTGATTAAGGCGCTGGAGAAAGAGCAGTCCATGGTCAAGGTTGACAATTCGGTTTGTGCTGCAGCTGGAATGAACCTGTCCACTCACACATTGCCGACCTCTTCTGATCTGCTGAATCCCAACCTGGGTGACGAACCTCAGGTAGATGCAGCACCGTCAGTTATCGGAGGTGTTATCCAATAGTGAATAGACATTCAAGCCATCTGGGTTACGTTACCCTGGATGCTTTCCACTCTTCACGATACTTACCTGGCGTTTTTCCGCTCCAGCGTTTGAAGGTGCGGAAGAAGGCGCTGGGCTCGGAAAATCCCAGTTGCAGGCCGATGTCTGCTGCTGTGCAGTCGTCGGTCTCCAATGCTCTTTTCGCAAATTCAAAGCGTACCTGATCCCGCAGTTCCAGGAAGGTCGTGCCTTCATCCTTCAGATGCAGCTGAAATTTTCTGGGGCTCATGCCCAGTTCGTCGGCCAGGGATTCCATTTTCGGCAGGCAGGTAATACGGTCGTTCAGAAGGCTGCTCACCTTTTCTGATAAAGATGCGGCGCTCACCAGTTTTCGGTAGCGCTCCCGGGCGTGCCCTTCGAACAGATCAAGCAGTTCTGAATTAGAGGTTTTGACAGGCAGTTTCAGGTACGACCTGTTGAAGTGCAGGGCTGTATACGGTCTGTCAAACAGGAGGTTTGGACCCAGTGACCGGGTATATTCCGACACATCATCAGGGGCGGGCCAGTTGAACTCGACCTGTTTGATTGGCAGTTTTTCCCCTGTCAGCTCGCAGCTTTGAATAACGATGCTGGCCACCAGGTACTCCATCACAATCCTTTCAATCTCAGGCGGCAGATCCCGGATCGGTTTCCAGAAAAAGGTCACACGATCATCGTCAATGTTGACGGTTAAACGGGTCACATTCCCCATCAGCCTGTGGTATTCCTGATACTTTTCCTGAACCTGATCCATGTTTTTGCAATTCATCAGCACATAACCGGCAATCCCGAAGTCACTGAGTTTCATCAGCTGTGTGACGTGAAAACCGCTGAACCGGGTATTGCTTTTTTGGGAGACAGCCTGAATGAGGTGAAGTAGCTGTTCCGGGAGTGGTTGAAGCGCTGATAAATCCGATAGGGCCAGATCCATGTTCAGGATGCTACCGATCTCTTTTTCTGCCATTCCACATTTTCGCGCATATCGTATCACGGAAATCGTCAGGGCATGAAGAAAGATCTGATCGGAAGCCATAATTGGGAGTACTGCTGCTGGTTGACAAATCCCGTTCGTGACAAGGGGGTGAAGAGAAGTGATGCATGAAGAGTCTAACCGATTCGTTCCTTTATGTCATTAATCGGCTTTTATTGCGTCTAATGTCACCATTTTGCCGTTGATGTCACTGCATTGAGTATCTGTCGACTGTAAGATTCAGTTGAAACAAATTCAGAGAAATCGAGGTGCTGGAAACGGCAGTTGTTCAATTCATGATAACCAATTGAGTCTTCAACTGGTGGGCTCTGTAATTGTGACTAAGAGGGAGAGAAACATGAGCGGAAAAACAACAATCTTTATATCAAAGAAGATCATCACAATGAACGCGACTCGCCCTGAAGGGGAGGCTGTAGCTATTCGAGATGGCATGATTCTGGGGGTCGGGTCCCTGGACGAAATGAAGGGCTATGGTCCTTATGAGTTTGATAAGACCTTTGAGGATCTGGTGATGATCCCGGGTCTGGTCGAAGCCCACAGTCATGTCCACGAAGGGACCCATTGGGGATTTCCCTACGTGGGGTACTACGATCGAAAGGGCCCTGATGGCAGTATTTGGAAAGGGTTGCAGAGCTTTGACGAGGTGCTGGCGAAGTTAAAGTCGTTGAATGCCAGTATGAACGATCCGGATGAACCCCTGGTGGCCTGGGGATTTGATCCCATTTTTTTCGAGAAGGAGTGGTTGAATGTCACGCATCTGGACCAGGTTTCGAAAACCCGTCCGATCTTTATCTTTCACATCAGTGCACATCTGGCGACTATTAACACAGCTCTGATGTCAAAGATGAACATCACAAAGGATGTTGATGTGGTAGGGCTTGATAAGGGACCGGATGGTGAACTCACGGGGGAATTGCGGGAACCGTATGCACTGCGTCTGGCTGGTGATATCTACGAAAGTGTAGGCAACGGATCCGAGATTGACCGGAATTGGCTGATCTATGGGATTCAGGCCAAGAATGCCGGCTGCACAACCATTGCGGAAATGGCCTATGGGACGCCTGAGAACCAGGCGGATCTGGACCGGCTAAAGCGGATGATCGATGATCCGGAGTACCCGGTTCGCATCAACCAGCCCTATCTTCCTCTGATGTTTGATATTGAAGACCATGATGCAGCAGCCCAGTGGGTGATTCAGCAGGCAGAGCAAAGCACAGCCAAGCTCCGGCTGGGACTCGTGAAGTATTTCCTGGATGGTTCCATTCAAGGTTTCACCGCCCGGTTGAGGGCCCCTGGATATTACAACGGCAATCCTAACGGCATGTGGGTGACGCCCCCGGAGGAGATGGTTAATACACTGCGCTCCTATCACAGGCATGGACTCAGTATGCATTGTCACTGTAATGGTGACGAAGCGGTGGATGTATTTCTGGATGCGGTGGAGAAGGTTCAGGCTGAAACACCCTGGATGGATCACCGCCACACCATCCATCACAGCCAGCTCACCAGTTTGTCACAGTACCGTAAAATGGCCCGACTGGGGGTCAGCGCCAATATCTTCTCAAATCATATTTACTATTGGGGAGATAAGCACTATGAGATCACGGTTGGGCCGGATCGCGCCCATCGCATGAATGCCTGCCAGACTGCCAAACAGATGGGGGTGAACTTCACCATGCACAGTGATGCCCCGATTACCCCCATCAGCCAGATTCACTCCATCTGGGCTGCAGTGAATCGCCAGACAGCTTCCGGACGGGTGCTGGGTGAAAATGAGCGAATCTCTGTGCAGGACGCGCTGCACGCCGTCACCCTCGGGGCTGCCTATACCCTGAATATGGATCAGGAAATCGGCAGCATCGAGCCCGGCAAGTTGGCGGATTTTACGGTACTGGAGGAGAGCCCCTTTGAAGTGGATCCCACCAACATCAGGGATATTACGGTATGGGGCACTGTTCTGGGCGGGAAACTGTTTCCGGCAGCGCACGGTTGATTTTACAAACAAGGCCCAGATGTTTTATTACTGGAACTTGCAAAAAATCAACTAAATTAAGGAGCAATAGATGACATTAAATGGCAGAACGGTGTTGGTAACAGGTGGTGGGCGTGGAATAGGCCAGGCAATTGCGATTGCCTGTGCTGAAGCGGGTGCTGATGTGGTAGTCGCCGCACGATCGGTCGATGAGTTGAACGAAACGGTTAAGCAGGTAGAAGCCGCCGGCCGGAAAGGGCTCGCTATCCAGGCTGACCTGGGGAATCGGTCAGCGATAGCTGACTTTATTGATGCAGTGAAATCGCAATCAATGGAAATCGATATTCTGGTCAACAATGCGGGTATTGGTAGTTCAGCAAATGCGAAACTGATTGTTGATTACGATGATGATTTCTGGGAATTGAGCGTGACCCTGAATTTAACCGCTCCCTACCTGCTTACCAAAGCGTTTCTGCCCGGAATGATTGAAAAGGGCTGGGGACGGGTGATCAATATTTCATCTGTCCTGGGTAAAATGGGATACACGACAGCGGCTGCTTACACCGCTACCAAACATGGTCTCATCGGCCTGACCCGAACAGCGGCTCTGGAAACTGCCACAACGGGTGTCACGGTGAATGCCATTTGCCCCGGACCTATTCGAACTCCGATGCTTGAAAAGCGGTTGCAGATCACTGCTGATGGAATGAATGTGCCGGTTGCAGAGGTCGTAAAGACAATGACCCCCATGCAGCGTATACTCAACCCTGAAGATGTTGCCGGTTTGTGTGTGTATCTGGCTTCTGACCTTGCCAATGGTATCACTGGCCAGTCATGTAATATCTCCGGGGGAATGGTGATGCACTAATCCGGGTTTTCGAACCTCAGTTCTACTATAATAGCGGTATTTATAAGCTCCCTTCGAGGGGGGCAGTATAAGGCTGATGTCAATTACAAAATACGACTGCCAAACAGGGAGATGGCGAGATCCACGGCTATTTTTGCGGTCCGGTTCCGGTGGTCGATGACGGGGTTGATTTCCACAATATCCATGGAGGAGAGTCTATTTGAATCGGCTATGATTTCCATCAGCAGATGAGCCTCTCTGAAGGTCAGCCCGCCGTTCACCGGGGTTCCGACTCCGGGGGCTTCCCTTGGGTCCAGGGCGTCAATATCCAGGCTGACGTGAATTCTGTTGAGATGATCGAGCTGTTTCAGGGCCTTTCTGGCGATGACACTGATGCCCTCTTCATCAATATCGCGCATGGTAAAAACAGTAACACCGCTCTTCTTAAGACTCCGTTTTTCATTTGGGTCCAGATCCCGGACGCCGATAACGGCAACATCTTCGGACCTGATCTTGGGCCCTTTTCTGCCGACATTCACCAGCTCTGGAAGACCATTTCCCGTAAGAATCGCGAGGGGCATGCCGTGAATATTACCGGAAACGGAGATCTCTGGCGTATTAAAGTCTCCGTGGCGTCTACCCAGATCAGGCCGGCAGGTTCATCATGCGTGATACCCCCGACGGTTCCGATGGCGATGGAGTGGTCACCG
>JAOZRE010000177.1:7187-9222 GCA_029940215.1 bacterium
CCGCCCAGAAATACAGGCTTACTGTTTTCCCTGACGGCATCGACAGCGGCCTGGTACGTGAGTTCGTTGGCGCGTCGGATCTCGTCGACCAGGGATGCGTCGGGGACTGAATCCCTGATGGGGACCGGAATATTTCCCTTGTCCGTGACATCGAAACCCAGACGTTGAAGCCTCGTCAGCAGTTTTGCATACCGAACCGCAGCGGGTCCTATCTCCACACCCCGGTGGGTCTGCCCAAGGTCAACGGGAACGCCGATAATCTCTATCTTTCGTTTCATTTGAGGTTTTATGTTGTCGGCATGAGTACAAAGTCCTGTGCCTGTTATAAATCCGCTGCAACTGCGGATCCGTTTCAAGATGATCTACAACTCAAATCGCTGAAATCCCGAACTCGCTAACGCTCAAACAGGCGGGATTTCGGTCGCTCGATTTCGTTAAGATCATCTAAGAAACTCCTCCAAGCATTGCATCGGCTTCATAACAGACACTCCATTTCATTCAATCCTTGCTTTTAGCCAGGTTGTTCCAGAGGTTGATTATAAAATCCTGGACATTTGTCAGGATGGCAACCGCCTGTGCCGAACCTCTGTTTGCGAGTTTGTCGGCACTGAATTCGGTCATATCCACGATATAGAAGTATACGGGGCGAATATTACCATCCGCCTCGACCTTGTAGCTGGGCGTCATGTTGCCGAATGCAATTGAATGGAGCTGGGTTGCCAGTGTTATTACTGTTGTGGCTTTCCGTGCGTATGTCCGCATGGTATCCTGTGACTCATAAACATTCGCGATTGTTTCCGGCAGAGGCCCGTCATCTCTTATGGAACCAGCCAGCACGCAGGGGACCTTACATTTTTCACAGGCATAGATAATGCCATTATCCAGGTCCATTTTCTTGATGGCTGCTTTAATGGAGCCGGCATTTCGAACCTTGTTCAAAATATCCAGGTGATTGTAGTGGCCGAGTGGTTGCAGTTCCTGTGAATAGATATCCTGTCCCAGGCCTGTCTTGAACAGGGCGGCTTCAAGGTCGTGGGTAGCCAGTGCGTTTCCTGCCAGCAGTGCATGACAAAATCCATTTTCAATCAGGCCCTGCATAGCGTCACGGCTGTCTTTATCGAACGCAACCGCAGGCCCCAGAACCCACACAATATTCCCATGGTCCCGATCATATTTCAGAAGTTCATACAGCTGGTCATAGCTTCTGGAAAATGGTGTTTCTCTTGTATCCCTCGTCCTGAAAGAAAACTTGTCATCTCTATCCTGTTTATTACCGCTAAAGCCGGTCGGATAGACAAGAATACCATCCTCGCCATTTTCTGTTCTGCCGACTACGACAGGATCGCCTTTCTTCAGCCTTCTTGCCTCGACGATATCCAGGGCGCCATTTTTAAGCACCATCACACAATCCATTCGGTTTTCCCTGGCAAGTATCCAATCGCCATTCCCGGTGTGAACATACTCAGGATGATTGGAGGTTGCATGATAGTTTTCAGGGGCAACGCCATCCTTTGGGGCAGATTCGGATTTAACGATGGGGGCTTTTGACAACTGGGCTGTATTAAAATCAGGAGGTGTGTAGCCGGGCGGTTTAAAGCTCATGAGGGGACCTCTTTTTAACGAGAACAATGGTGTGATTGAGATGCGCTTGTGACCGTAGCAATCCTTTGGCACGGCGCCAGCTGAACGGGCAGATTCATTTTAACAACAAAACGACAAAGAGAGCAATGATTGGGGGAAAATCAATTTTTCTAATCAGTTCAGGCCTTAGGAGACTACGTTTTCTCGTCGATCAGCTTTTTCAGCGATGTTGTATTTAACTTGTTGAGGGGATTTCGTTCATTTTCCTTACCTTCCAGCAGCAGGTTGTTTTCCGGAACCGGGTTCGTGATAAGATTGAGATGAAGAATTTTGGCGATCACGGGCGGATGTAGTTTTTCCTCTTTGGGGTTTCCAGGGGCAGAAAACTTCAAACTCAGGATGGTCTGCAGGCTCGGGTTGTCGATTTTGATCTGGAGCAGTGTGTCCACGGTTG
>JAOZRE010000178.1 GCA_029940215.1 bacterium
ACCGATATCTTTACACCTGATGATACGCTGGTTGACCACTTTGACGACCCGAAGAAAATAGAATCCGAATCCACATCCTGGGGGGTTCAACTGGACCTGACCGATGATAGGACAGACCCCAGGAGCGGACTTCGATTGAAACAGTCCACAACCAAGGTTCCTGCGCTGGAAAGAGGTGATCCTGAATACAGCGTCCTGTCGCAAAGTGCCACCCTTTACATCCCCATTCTCGAAGACAGCACCTGGGTTTTTCACTACTTTCGCTCCGATGCTACCGTCACTAAGGAGGGGGAAACGAATCCCACTGTCATTGCAGCTGAAAACGGTATCGCCGCTTGTAATGTCTATCCGTCTCCTTACCTTGAGGGCTGCCAGGCAGCCTACATGGCCGACGCCAACAACACAGCCAATGCCAACAAGTATGGCACGTCTGAAACCCTGGGTGGGGCTTACCGACTCCGCTCTTATCCTGAAATGCGATACAAGGGCGCCCACACGGAACTTCTCGGAACGGAATTTCGGTGGAATATCAGCACCGCAAAATCAAAGGTTAACCTTTTTTTCCTGAAGGACATTGTTCATGCCCTGCAACTCTCCCTGTTCTGGGAAGAGGGAGCCGTATCTGAAACGGAAGAGACCCTGGGCGATATCAAACGCTCCACCTATGGCGCAGGATTTCGTTTTGTGGCCGAATCGGGTAACGTCTACCGATTGGACTGGGCAACCGGGGATGAGGACAGCCAGCTCACCGTCCTTTTTCAATACCCCTGGGGTGAGTCGGACTAGAACAGACAAGAGGCAGGTCCTCTAGAGCTGGTACTGGGCTTTCAGCACCAGTTGTTTCTGATCCCGGTACACCCACAACGCACTCTCCTCGTCCCGAATATCCGGGTAATAGCCTTCCAGATAAATCTAAAATGAATCGGTAACAGCAACTGCTTCATCACAGATTTGTTCTCACCGATTATCGACTTGATTGAAGCCAGATCATCCAACAGCTTTGATGCCTGCTCTTCACTAATTGTTGTCATAAACTCCTCCTTTTTTTCAAAGTACTTTATGTTATAAACTTGTTTTCAGTTTAATCTTCTTTTTTCAATGTCAAACTTTTTTTAGAAAGTATTATAACTCTCTGTATTATTTGTTATTTTTAGTATCTTGACACCTAATTTAACCACCCCGATCCTGATCCAGCGACGACATTCACCACGGAGGCACGGAGAACACTGAGTTTTGTTCAAAAAAATGTAACTATTCACTACTTTTTTCGCGAGAACTGGAACCTGTGTGTGATTGAACGGGTTGGGAGTGGTTAAACCCGGCCAGGAGGCCGGGTCAACGACCGTCCTCGGAAGACGGCCAAGGATGGCCGTCAAGAATGAGTTCAATTACATTCAGGTTTCAGTTCCTTTAGCTGAATTGAATAATTACAAAGAATCAGAGTATTTGCCGTCGGCCGTTTCAGTTGCCTGTGGAACAACGCAGTCGGGGCCTTCGTTGCGGGGATTGTTGATCTGTCTGGATATGGGGAAAGCGGTCATCTCTTCTGAGGGATAGGGAACCAGTAATTTTATGAGATGTTTATCATAGTGGTATTCCGGGTCCAGCCAGGCTTGAAAGTCCGATGCGTTTAAAATCACCGGCATACGGTGGTGAATGGGCTTAAGCGTGTCGTTAGCTTCCGTAGTAATGATGGAGCAGGAAAAAGCGATATCTTCAGCAGACTGCCACTGCTCCCACAAACCGGCGAAGACGAAAGGTTGTGCAGATTTCATCCGGATGCAGTAAGGGGTTTTACTGTCCCTTTCCTTTTTCCATTCGTAAAACCCATCTGTTGGAATCAGGCAGCGCTGGTTTCGGAAGGCGGCTCGAAATGAGGGTTTTTCAGCAACTGTTTCACCCCGAGCGTTGATCATCTTATAGCCGATTTTCGGATCGGTTGCCCAGGAAGGAATCAGTCCCCAGCGAAACCAGGCAACCTGGTTATTGGTTGTGCCGGGAACCGCCATAATCTCCTGGGACGGTGCAATATTGTAGCGGGGTTTATACACGGATCCAAAGTCAATCCAGGGAAAGGCTTCCTGGAGTTCCGGCAGTTCCATCGTCAACGCAAAGCGACCACACATCTGAACCCCCTAAAAACCAAATCCCAGCAGTCCGTTTCTAAAAATATAAATTCCAAACACGATCAAGACCCCACCACTGATGTAACGGATAAGCCGCTGATGTTTCATAATCCCTGAAATCCGCTGTCTGAAAAACTGGGATCCATATCCGGCGATCAAGATGGGAATTGAAAATCCCAGGGAATAAAACGCCAGCATCACGATGCCCTGTGCAATTTCGCCCTGGCTGGCCACCATGGCAAGCACCCCAGACAGAATCGGGCCGATACAGGGAATCCAGATAATGCCAAGGGTAACACCCAGAAAAAGGCCCGACAGGGACCCTCCGGAACGGCTCTGGATCCGGTTGAAGATTGTGATGCGTTTGAACAGGTTAATATCGAAAAGCATCAACACCCCGAACAACACAATAATCACACCGGCTGCCTTTTCTATGACCATCATCTTCCCGGCCACCAGAGACCCGAAACTGGCGGATACCACACCCATCAGAATAAAGGAGAAAGAGAGTCCCAGCACAATAAGCAGTGGCCTGAAACGATGGTCTGTTTCTCTTCCTGTCACGATGATGGGAATCACCGGCAGCACGCAGGGAGAGGCAACACTGGTAATACCGGCCAGCACCGTCAGCAGAATATTGGTCAGGCTGATATCCATTACATGCTCCCGAGCTTCCTGATTTCTGCCAGGATAGCATCTCTCTGATGAATACCCGGCGAAAACCGGTGCAACACATTTCCAGCCGTATCAATCAAAATCAGGGTGGGTAGTTGCCGAACCCCAAATCGATAGAAGTGAGAACGATGGGCAGGGACGGTGGTACTGATCCCCTGAATCTGGACATATTTCTGGATCTCGATGATATTCTCCTTCAGAATCTGAGCCTGCATCTGACAGGGCCGACCATTGGGATTCAGGAAGAGTAGCAGCAGCCCCTTTTGTGTTTCAGCACTTTTTTCAGCAAGGGACAACGTCGGTGCCAGGCCGATCAACAAAATCAGGAATAGCAACTTTGAAAAACGGATTCGAATTTTTTGAAGCATTTTTTTATTGGTTTGATGTGATTAAAGCATTCACCACTGAGGCACAGAGTACACAGACGCAACCTGCAAATCTGACCGAAGTACTTGCCATCAGTCTATTATTCACCCTTGCACCTATCTGTGCAATCAGAATTCTCTCCACAACTGTCTACATATAGTTTCGAATGCGGGTGTATTCACCATCATTGAGGCGATCGTAGTCATCTTTCTGCTTTAGAGGTATCACGGCTGCCTGCCTCGGTTCAGGAGAGAGAACCTGTAATACCAGCACCGAAATGGCACCATCCTGCTTCTGCAGTTTCCCGGTCACACAGAGAAAACGCTGGTCGTCAATCACCCTGCAATAGCGGCTGTAAATCTGGGGTCGGACCACCACCTGCACTGTTCCAAGCTCGTCCTCCAGGGTAATGAAGAGCATTTTTTTGGCGGTTCCCGGAGACTGGCGAACCAGGACCATTCCAAAAACAGATACGGTGGCGCCGGGTTGGACTTGTGATATCCCCACAGAGGACAGCACCTGCTCCGCAGGTATCGGGTAGACCCAGGCCTGCTCCTTGATCAGGCGGCAAAAATGGCGTCCGAGGGAGGTGCCTGTGGATCGGTAATCCGCTTCCACCGTCTCCATTTCGGTCTCTTCAGGAAACGGTATCGGATCTTCCAGCTCAATCTCCTCCGGTGCTACGGTGTATTGAGTATTCTCTCCCCGTAGCAGGTGTCGATAGCGGGGGGCTTCCGCCAGCCAGATGGCCGACTTTCGGTCCAGCCCGAACACCTGCAGGGCGTTGGCCGCTGCCAAAGCGGTCAGATCGGCGCGGGTGAGATGGCAGGCGGACAAAAACCCTTCCAGATTCTGCCATATTCCGAATGCCCCCCGTTTTTCCACCGACAGTCGAGCCGCATGTTGATTGAGACCGGCAACCCTATTCAGGCCAAGGCGAATGGCAAAACGCGCTCCATTACTGTCCACTGCCACCTGTTCCAACGTCGCGTCCCAGTCAGAGCGGTTCACGCAGATCGGCAGAATCGGCACCCCTGCATGACGGGCGGTTCTGATCAGGGTGTCCGGCTGATAGAAGCCCATAGGCTGAGAATTCAACAGGGCCGCAAAAAAGGCAGCCGGAAAGTGACACTTCAGGTAACAGGAGGCGTAAGCCAACAGTGCAAAAGAGGCCGCATGTGATTCGGGAAATCCGTAACTGGAAAACCCCTGAATCTGTTTAACCACCTCCTGGATGAACTCCCGACTGATGCCGTTTTCCACCATACCTTGTGTCAGCTTGACCACCCATCGTCCGATATTCCCCTTGGCACTGAAGGAGCCGATATTCTTGCGGATCTCGTTAGCCTCTCCCGCCGTAAAATTGCCCACCGCAATGGCTACCCGCATCAGTTGTTCCTGGAAGATGATGGTGCCATAGGTCCTTTTGAGAATGGGCTCCAGACGTTTATCAGCGTACACCACGGGTTCCAGTCCGTTCCTGCGTCGCAGGTAGGGATGTTTGACCCCTGCCAGAATGGGACCGGGACGGATAATAGCCACCTGCACCACCAGGTCGTAAAAGTGTTCCGGTTTCAAGACCGGCAGGCTGGCGCGCTGTGCTGCGGACTCGATCTGAAAAACCCCTACCGTATCTGCTAGCTGGATCATGCGGTAGGTCTCCGGATTATCCGGGGGAATCGTCGCCAGGTTCAGCGATTTTCCATAATGAACCCGCAGCAGTTCAAAGCACTTGCGAATAGCCGTCAGCATACCCAGGGCCAGAATATCGATTTTGAAAAACCCCAGGGCTTCCACGTCCTCCTTGGACCACTGGATCACTGTTCGTCCTTCCATGGTGGCGGGTTCCTGCGGCACCAACCAGTTAATTTCCCGGTCAGAGAGCATAAAACCGCCGGAATGCACCCCCAGAAAACGGGGATAGGTAAGAATCCGCTCCGACAGCGTGATCCACCAGTTCCAGGTATGATCCGGAATGACAGGCAGACTGCTGTCGGCCTCGGCCTGTTGACGCACTTCCGTCATAGTCTCGCCATTTGTTTGCGTGCGGGCTGTGATGGTCCCCAGGCTTTTGGCCACCCGATCGATCAATGTTTCAGGAACCCCCAGGGCCTTGCCGGTAAAGCGAATCGCACCCCGTGACTTGAAAGTGATCACATTGCAGACCATGGCGGCCTTGCTACGGCCGTACCGTTCATAGATGTACTGAATCACCTCCTCCCGACGGCCGTTCTCAAAATCCACATCAATATCCGGTGGATCGCCGCGTTCCACCGAGATAAACCGCTCGAAAAGCAGGTCGAACTTGTCCGGGTTAACCGCCGTTATCCCCAGCACGTAGCAGATGGCACTGTTGGCGGCACTGCCCCTTCCCTGGCAGAGAATCTCCCGGGAACGGGCCCAGGTAACAATGTCCCAGACCGTCAGGAAGTAATCGGCAAAATTCAGTTGTTCCACCAGTGCGAGTTCGTGATTCAACAACTGAGCAATTTTCTCAGGCAGGGGCTTGCCGAACTGTATCTCCGCCGACTGCCAGGTGAGAAATGCCAGAAAGCTCTGGGGGGTATACCCCTCCGGAATCATCTCCTTGGGATAGTGGTAGGTCAACTCATCCAGATCAAACTGAAAACTTTCGACCAATTCTTCTGAATTCCGCAGAGCGTCCCTGGCTCCGGGCAACTCTCCGTAGACCTTCTGTAACGATGCCAGTGAATGCAGGCTGCGGCGGGCGTTCACAAACAGCTGTTCCGGAATATCGTCCAGGGTACGGTTGTGGCGAATGGCGTGCAGCAGGTCGCTGATCTCTTTCTGGCTGCGGTCGGCGAAGAAAACGTCCTGGCTGAAGAGGAGAGGAGACCCCAGGCTGCGGGCCAGCTTCCGTGTCGGTCCGATCCAGCAGTCCTCGACCCGGTTGAGATGCCGGCTGACAGCAAAGTAGAGATGACCGCCAAAATGATCCTTGATCCGACCGAACCGCTCCCTGAGCTGCAGCGGGTCCTGTCCCTCCTGCCGACGGATCAACCCTCTCATGGGCTGGATGGCAACCAGGTCCTCCACAGGGGCAGAGAGCAGGTAAGCCAGCGGGATGTTGGCCCCTCTTTTCCCGTCGCGATGACTGTAGGAAAGCAGGTTGCAGAGGTTGAAATACCCTCTGTGGGTCCGGGCATAGAGTACCAGGGTATCTTGAAAGTAGAGCGGCAGATCATGATCCTTTGCCAGGTGAATTTCGGTCCCGTAGTGGAGCGACAGGTCCATGGCCTGACCCTCCCGCCGCATCTCCTTCCGGTTTCCCCAAGCCCGGGCGATTCCGTAAACCCCATCATAATCTGCAATCCCCAGGCTCCGATACCCCAGTCGCGCTGCCCGTTCCACCAGTTCCCCGGGATGCGAGGCCCCAATCAGAAAAGAGAAGTTGGTGTGGCAGATCCACTCGTGCCAGTGATTAACCAAAGATGCCATGCTGATACCACTCCCCTGTTGAGTCCTGAAAAATCCAGGTAGCGTTTCCGTCCCCATCGACATGTTTGAAATAGTTGCGTTCGATAAGGGCCGGTCCCCCTTTCTGCCACCACTTGTCCAGGGTGCTTTCCAGAAAACGCCCCCGGGATTTTCGATCACTTCCCTTCAGCGGTAACGGTTCACTGCGGATGTAGAGGGGCCTCTCTTCAGCCACCGCATCCAGAGAGCGCTGCATTTCAGTAGGGTGATCTTCCGCTTCCTCCCAGGCCAGTTCCCGACAGGTGTAAGAATCCTCGGGCAGCCAGTCCCTGATGGTTGAAAAGCGGTTCAGTACCACCGGCAATTCATTTTCCAGCCGCAGCAGGATATCCAGCTCGCCCTCCTTTTCCGCCATCTCCCCGAATATGTCAAAGCAAACATCCGGCACCACCAGGCTTTCCGACAACGCCAGCTCCCAGTTACTGATCAACAGCACCGCCTCTACGTCCCCCTCAGGTGACAGGGGATAGTGTTTCCGGGCTGCATCCTCAAAAGCATAGCGAGCCTGAGAGAGGGCCGTCCGATGATCACCCGCCTCCCGCCAGAGATCGTGCGGATTTCTGAAGAGAATGGGTACCTGCAGGCAGGTCAAGTCCTCGAGGGTGACTGTCCAGTCAAGCCGGACGACCTGCTCCCCGCTTTTTTCCAGGCAGAGACAGAGCCGGTCCAGGTCCTCGCTCAGCAGGGGGGCCACCTGTTCCCAGTGCTCCAGCGAGTAATCAGGGCAACGCCTGACCAGTGGCGGTTCCCGAAAACGAAACACCTGCCAGGGAAAGCCGATCCGGTACAGGAACGGAACGGTCTGACCGCTGCCCGTTTCGCTTCCCTCCCGGGACCTGCCGGCTGCCTCATCGAAGGTCCAGCGCCAGAGCAGGGCCAATTCCGACCCGAACCGCTTTTTGACACCCTGTTCGTTCAAAATATGCATCTCCCCCGGCAACCGAAACCCCAGGCGCGCAACTCCCAACTTCAAACGGTGACACTGCGAGCGGAACCTGGCCGGTTGAAACCCCTTGCGCTTCACAGCCAGGAAGTGATCGCTGACAACAGCAGTCCCCCGCCACCAGACGTTCCAACTGGTACCCGACAACAGTGATTTTCCCGTTCGACTCTGCTGCCATACCAGCCCCTGGATCCCCCTTTCCTCCATACCGTACAACATCAACAGTGCCAGCCAGGGGTTCGTCGCGCAGGCTGCACGATAAGGAGGAGAGATGGCGATAACCTTTTCCCTGCCCGAATCGACGGCCGGTTCAAAAACCCTGTTCAACACTGTCCGCCACAGACTGACAACCGTGGTTTCTGCCGACTGAGCCCGAGTACGCCAGTAGCGCACAAACGGGGAGATGTCCAGAATCCAGGACTGTTTGGACCAGCGCATGACCCGCGTGGTCAGAAATTGTAGGTTATCCTGCGCTTCATCACCAGCTGTCAGGGCCATATAGACCCGTGGACGGCCTCTCACCCCTCCAGTATTCATTCAAGCCCCCTGTCATCGAGTTCCGACCCGTTGACCGACAACTCCCGATACGATAGTCCCCGAATCACGCGAATCATAAATCGATCTGCCGCATGCCGTCTCCAGCAGTTCATCCGCAGGCCGGCCCAGATATTTCCCTGCTGATTGGAGAGAAAGAAATCCCGCAGCAGGAGCACCAGCTGGCGATTGACACGGGCCTGCCGGTTAATGTAAAAGCAGTCCTCCCGGGTGAATTTCCGGGGAGAGTCCAGGACAATCAGCCTGAAAATGGGGTTGTTGATTGCCTGCTTGAGATCCCGCAACGGTCTCTCGGATTGGGCAAACAGAATTCGGTCGGGGTTAACCCCCCTGGCAAACCAGGCCGGTGGAAACACGCGGAAGGTGTCATGCGATGAGATCCACAAGGTCCACAGGGGTTTCGTCCGGATGCCCCGGGTGGCATTCACCACAAATTTCAGCACCAGCAGTCGCCCCTCCTTCCCAAGGGGGACACCAAACTCCGTAATCCCCCCGAACGGCAACCCTCCCTCCAGAAACTCATCAACCCGTTCCACGCAGGAAGCCAGGCGATCCGGCTGAGCATGCACCACCCCTTTTGCCAGAACCGCCCTCTGATAACGGGCGGATATCTCGCTGATAATGGATTGGGTTTTGTCGTCAAAGGGCTTCATAAATGGGCGTTGCTATATAGCGTGTGCAAAAAAAAATGAGCTGATCAGGCATCATAAACATCCTGCTTTAAAACCAATCCATGCAAACCCGCCTTTAATCGGGTATAGCTGGTACTCAAGGCTCTGGGGAGCGTATTACTTCCAGACAAACCACCTAATCAAAATAGTAAACATATGTTCTCCTTTTTGCAAGTAAAATGCTCTTTCTTGATATGTTACGAATACTTACCCTACATCCTCTTGTTTTTCCATTTTGTTTGAGCTAGTTTACGCAGAGCAAATATTTAGCCACTTGTTTTACGCTGGTCCGCCCATGAAAATTTCAACAAAGGTTAAGGAATGAAAACACTCTGGCAGTTCGGTTTCAGGCTCAGGAATCAAGTTGATCAGAAGGTGGCTGC
>JAOZRE010000179.1:0-1682 GCA_029940215.1 bacterium
TTGACTGACGGGGTCAGGTGGGTTGTTGATCAAGGCATCGCCGATCCGAAAAAAGTATGCATCTACGGTGGCAGTTACGGTGGATATGCAACCCTGGTAGGCCTGACCTTCACCCCGGATACCTTTGCCTGTGGTGTCGACCTGGTCGGGATGTCAAATCTGGTCACATTGATAGAATCTGTCCCAAAAGACTGGGGCCTTTATATGGGGCGTTGGCACAAGTACGTGGGTAACCCTGAAAATCCTGAAGACAGAAAGGAGATGGAGGCAAAATCGCCTCTTTTTCGGGTCGATAAGATAAAAAAACCTCTCTTGATTGGACAGGGTGCCAACGACCCAAGGGTCACACAAAAAGAATCGGACCAGATTGTGGCCGCCATGGAGAAAGCCGGCAAGAAGGTTGAGTATATGCTGTTTCCTGATGAGGGACATGGTCTTCGTAAATGGCAAAACAGGTTGCGGTTCTTCCGGAGAATGGAGGATTTTCTGGCAGAGCACCTGGGGGGTCGAAGTGCCGGATTCGACTATTATGAACTGGGACTGCTGATTTTTTAAACCGACACGTTTATTAACATGAAATTCAATGTTTACAACCGACAGCTTGAGGTGAACAGGCATCAGGGGCAGTGGCGGGTTCTTATATTAGGCAGCGAAGGGAAAAAACGGCTGGGGGAGAATATAGTCATCCCGGCAGATGTCCGGGAAGATGAGTTGATGGACTACCTGGCCGACCTGTGCCACGAATGGTCCCGTGAGGGGCATGTAAGTGTTACCCGGTTGGCCTGATCCACACCGGGGTGTCCAGACCCCGGTGTGGATTTCAATGAGGCGGAGATGAGCCGAGGACTTACAAAAAGGTCTTCTTGATTGCTTCGGAGATGTTCAGGGAGTAGTCTCCGATGCGTTCGAAGTTCTTGATAATCTCCATGAAAAGCATCTCACGCTTTACATCTCCGCTTTCGCCGATTCTTTTGACCGAGCTTTCCCTCAGCATATCCCGCAGGTCGTCTATCTTTATTTCCAACTCGATGGCGATTCTCAAATCGGTATCCCGCAGGTTGACGGTCTGGAGGTTCTCGATATTGAATGTAATGAACTCGATCACCTCATTGGAGAAGTTTTTGATTTCATCATTGGCGGTCGGATGCAACTCAATCTTTTCCTCGTAACGCCTTTGAGTTAGCAGAATCAGATCGTAGCAGCAATCGGCTATACTCTCTATTTCGTTCACAATCCGCATCAGGGACGTCACCCGAATGGCACTTTTCTCGGAAAGTTTCTCCCTCGAAATCCTGCCCAGAAATTTCGTTAACTCAGTTTTCATTGAGTCGGTCAGATCCTCCTTCTGCTTCAGCTTTTTAACCGATCCTCCCATATCGCTTTCCGGATTGAAAAATACATCCAGAAAGGTTTGAAACATGTTGTGGGCCACGATTGCCATCTTAATGATCTCTGTTCTGGCTTCGTAAATATACATTTCAGGCGTCTTCAGAATAGCCGTGGCAATATAGGGCAGATGGTATTCAACTGTTTCCCCTTCTTTCTTTTTCGTTGGTTTCACCAATTTTTCCACCAGTTTTGCGATTTGCGGAACAAATGCAATCAGTAGAATGATGTTCGTCAGGTTGAAAAGGGTATGGAATGCTGAGAGGTGGATGGGGATGTTGGAAGCGATAGTGGAG
>JAOZRE010000179.1:1692-9167 GCA_029940215.1 bacterium
TGTAAACAACCAGCATCCAGATAACGCCAAGCACGTTGAAAATTAAGTGTGCCCGGGCAGCCCGTTTTGCATCCACATTCGCCCCCAGCGAAGCCAGGTACGCTGTAATGGTTGTACCGATATTCTCGCCCAGGATGACGGACGCCGCAATTGGGAAATCGATCCAACCCTGGTAGGCCATAGCCACAGTCACCGCACCAGCCGCACTGGACGACTGAACGACGATGGTCAGGAGGATTCCAACGATGATAAACAGGATAATGGACGCATAGCCCATGCTGGTATAGTCCGCCAGAAAGCTGAGGATTTCCGGGTTATTTTTAATATCCGGAACCGATTTTTTCAGCAGTCCAAGCCCCATGAACAGTAAGCCGAATCCGACCAGGACCTCACCTATATTCTGCCACTTGTTGGCCTTGGAGAAAATAAAGGGGATACCAACCCCGATGATCGGGATGGCAACAGATGAGAGGCTGACCTTGAACCCGAATATGGCGACAATCCAGATCGTCACCGTCGTTCCCAGGTTCGCTCCCATGATAACACCAATGGACTCGACCAGCGTCAGCAGGCCTGCGTTCACAAAGCTGACAACCATTACCGTTGTTGCTGACGAAGATTGAATCACCGTGGTAATGAAAAAACCGGTAAATACACCCCTGAACCGATTCTGGGTTACAAAACTCATGGAAGCCCGCAACCTGTCGCCGGTCAGGCGCTGTATCGCCTCACTCATGCGCTTCATACCATAGAAAAACACCCCCAAACTTCCCAGGACTTGCAACACCTGAAAAAAATGGCTCATTCAAGCTCCTTATGATTGATTATATATGGATTGAGACACTGATAACAGCTCTGGATTGACCTTTTAATTTAGACGGAATTGCCAAAAACAGCAATCCCACTTCAGACGACAACCTTTGCCAGGGCTTGTGAAATATTCAGGGAGTAGTCTCCGATTCTTTCAAAATTTTTGATAACCTCCATGAACAGAATTTCCGGCTTGACATTTCCCGTCTGTCCTATCCGCATAACGGATGTCTCTCTCAGGGCGTTCCGGGTTTTATCACTTTCAGATTCAAATTCATGCGCTTTCTGCAAGTCTTCGTCTGAAAGTCTAGAATTCAGAAGGTTTTCAACATTGAACTGGATGAACTCCAGAACATCGTCTGCAAATCCCCTGATCTCTTCATCAGCGTTTGGGTGCAGTTCGATATTCTCGTCATATTTTTTCTGAGTGACCAGGATCAGATCATAACAGCAGTCAGCGATACTTTCGATTTCGTTCACAATTCGCATCATAGCCATTACCTTGAAGGCTGTCCGTTCATCCAGGGGTTCCTGCGATATTTTTGCCAGGTACCGGGACAACTCGCTTTTCATTGCATCGGTCAGATCTTCCTGTCTCTTCACCTTGTTAACGGCGTTTCCCATCTTCTTGTCCGGGTGGAAAAACACATCTGTAAACAATTGAAACATGTTAAAGGAGATAATGGCCATTTTGATAATCTCCTTCCTGGCTTCAAGCACAAACATCTCAGGTGTTTTCAGGATACCAGTGCTGATATACTCCAAGCGATAATCCGTTTCTTCCTCCTTCGGAATATCTTTGACCAGTTTCGAAGCCAACGCGGCCAACTGGGGGACAAAGGCAATCAGCAGGATAATGTTGACCAGGTTAAAAAGGGTATGGAAAATGGAAATATAGACTGTCAAGTCGTTGCCGGACAGATTCCCGCCGGCGGTTACCCAATTCAGAATCTGCGATAGGGGATAGTAGAGAAGCAGTACCCAGGTCACACCGATGATATTAAACAACATGTGAACCCTGGCGGTACGTTTCCCTTCGACATTCGCCCCCACTGAAGCCAGGTAAGCCGTTACGGTGGTTCCTATATTTCCGCCCAGCATGATAGCAGCCGCACTTGGAAAATCGATCCATCCCTGAAACGCCATGGTAACAGTAATAGCCCCGACCGCACTGGAAGATTGGATGACTGCCGCCACCACCGTTCCAAGGCCGATAAACAGGATAAACGAACGAAAACCCAGTCCTTCATATTGCGTGAAGAATTTGAGCATTTCAGGATTATTCCTGATATCTGGCACACCGAGTTTCATAAAACTCAGGCCCAGAAAAAGCAATCCAAAACCAACCAGCATTTCACCGACGCTGTTCCACCGATTTTTGTTGGAGAATATAAAGGGGATACCCGCGGCAATGATGGGAAGGGACAATGAAGTGATGTTAAACTTAAACCCCAGCAGAGAAACGATCCAGATGGTCACAGTGGTACCAAGATTGGCTCCCATTATCACACCCACCGATTCCGTCAATGACACAAGTCCGGCATTGACAAAGCTGATGACCATGACGGTGGTCGCTGAGGAGGACTGTACAATTCCGGTTACAGTAAAACCGGTCAGTACACCGACAAACCGGTTTCGTGTCATCATGTTGAGAGATTGCCGCAAACGGGTCCCAGCCAACTTTTGAATGGCCTCACTCAGAAGCTTCATCCCGTAGAAAAAAATCCCCAACCCGCCGATTACTTCAAAAAACTGGGAAATCCCCATCATTTTGTTTTCCTGTAAAAACCGGTTATGTGTTGGACCCAACCTGCTATTCACCTTTTTGTAATAGAGGCTCTGTTGTTGGGGTTATATATACTCAACCTATGTTTGATTTATCTGGTTACATATTTCATCTTTTCATCAACTTTTGTCCACTGCTTTTTTCAGTTTCCAACTGAGTTCAAGGGAGTGTAAAATCCAGTTTGACTTCCATCTGTCAGTTGGTTATTATCCCGATTTTTTCCTGGTTTCTTTCATACACTCCCAGGCAGATAACACCCTGCTTCTGTTCTTCGTTAACGGATCTTACAGGACTTCCATCCGAGTACGGTATTGATTTTTTCAGCAGGTTGGCCTTTCACCGAATATCACTTTCTATTGCTATGGAGATTTGGTATTCATGGTACACTATCAGAACCCGGATTTCTCTGAAATACATTCGATTGACACCTTGCCATGGCAACCAGGAAAATAAGCGGAAAATCCCTGAACGATTCAGACAAAAACCCAAAAGAATCCATAAACGTACCCCGGCGCCGTTTTCTGTCCGTAGCCGGAACGGTTGCCGTCGGGGTGGGAATGGGTGGAGGTCTGAGCACCCTGGCAAGCGCATCGTCTGCCCTCCATCAGTTAAAATCAAAGAATGGCATTCCGGTTTCTACCGGCTATATTCTGGTGGATACCCGAAAATGCCAGGGGTGTGTCTCATGCATGATCGCCTGCTCATTGGTTAATGAAGGGGAATCCAACCTTTCATTGTCCCGGATTCAGATCCTCCAGAACTCTTTCGAATCGTTTCCGGATGATATTACCATCGAACAGTGTCGACAGTGCGTTGATCCGGAATGCTTAATAGCCTGTCCGGTGAACGCCATCTCAGCTGACCCGGAGAACGGTTTTGTCAGGCGAGTGGACGCTGCCAGGTGCATCGGGTGTGGATCCTGTGTCAAAGCATGTCCGTTCGTGCCCAGCCGTCCGGTGGTCGCCCCCCCATTGACCACCGTCCCCAGGCCTGTGTCGGATGCCACGCCGGTTGTCGAGCGAGATACAGTGACGGGATTGGAAACGAGGCCAGCTGTTTTGCCTCGGTATTTTACTGGGACGCCCGCTCACTTGATATCCAGAGAATGTCCAGCGACCTGATCAACCAGTACGGTACCAACGCTGTCGAAATGTGTTTCGGCCTACTGTACGTTTACCTGCTCCACCAGTATGGTCTCCTGAAATCACCGAAAATTCCGGACTGCCCACTGGATTTCAGCAAATACGGCAGCCTTGAGTTCGCAGAGCAGTTCGTTCGTATGATTGCCTACGGTGATGACGGGAAGGGCAACCCCAGCGAATTCGGGAAAGACATCTCGGGCGGTTTTGTCCGCGCGGCTGAGAAATGGGGGCGTCGAGATCAGGACCTGCGCAGAGGATTGTTGATGTTCCCCTACTGGGGCATTCCGATCCACAAAGAGCCCCGAGCCCAGGTCTACTGGGGCTACGGAACCCTGCTGGGCGACCGGGACATCAATGAACACGATTTCGACTGGTTGAAGTGGGATGCAACCATGGCACAGCAGTGGGGCAGAAAACCCATGGTTACTGCTGAACAGGTGGTGAAAATTCTGACCGACAAGATGGTCCCCTTCCAGGGAGATCTCAAAATGCTTGATTTCAGCGAGGGCAACATCTACTCAGAGCATATGGCCAAGCTGGTGGCCTGGCATCGGTATTACACCCGCTTCTGGAAGCAGTCACTGCTCTTTTGTGACGTCCGTTGGCCGGATTTTATCAACCTGAACGCACCGGACAAGATTGGCTGTACGGGAGTCGCCGAGCCACGGTTTCTGAAGGCGGTGACCGGAAAAAATCTCTCCTTTCTCGATGGGGTTAATATCGGGCGCCGCATCTGGAACCTGGACCACGCTATCTGGACCCTGCAGGGACGACACAGGGATATGGTTCATTTTTCAGAAAATATCTACAATGAAGTGGGAAGCTTTGGTGGGGATACCAGGAATGCCTACCTGCCTGGATTTGAAGATGGAGAGTGGGGTTATCACGGTTACTCAAAACGAACCCTGAACAGAAAGGGATTTGATGAATTCAAAACGCGATTTTACAATCTGATGGACTGGGACCCGGACACCGGCTACCCCACTCGCAAAGTGCTGGAAGAGATCGATTTGAAACACGTTGCGGACGAATTGGCACAAAACGGCAAGCTGGGGAAAAGCTAAGCGCAATGAAGGTAATGGTTTTCCCACAATAGCAATTGGGTCGAATCAATATGAAAAATATGATTAAAACTGCTGTACCATTTTTTACGATTTTGTTTTTCCTTTTCGGCTGCAGCACGGCACCCGGCATCCAGCCGGTCGGCGATCTTGCAAAAGGAGAATACAGAGGCAGTTATTGGCCGACCGAGGGCTGGAGGAGCTGCCGCCCAGAGGCGGTTGGGGTTGACTCCGACAAGCTGGTCAGGGCTCTGAAACTAGTGGCTGTACCGAAGGTCAATACAGAAGGTATTCTGGTCATTCGTAACGGCTATATCATTGCTGAAGAATACTTTGGTTATTTCGAAAAGGGGTATAAGCATATCAGCCACTCCATGGCCAAGAGTTTTACTAGCACCCTGGTGGGTATCGCTATCAAACAAGGCCACCTGGAGGGAATCGATGAGAAGATCTGCAAATTTTACCCGGAATGGGATTGTAGCGACAAACAGGATCCCCGCAGTCGGATCACCATCCGGCACGCCATGACCCTGACAAGCGGTCTGGAATGGAATGAGAGCTGGAAAACATGGGACCCCACCACCAACGACGCCCTCAAAATGGGAGCAAGTGGGCAATACATTTCATACATGGCCAAGCGAAAAGGAAAGCACGAGCCCGGACAGACATTTTTTTACTCCACCGGCGATCCAATGTTACTCTCCAGAGTCATACAGAAGGCAACCAGCATGACCGCCTTTGAGTATGCCCGACAGAACCTGTTTAAGCCGCTGAACATCACAAATGTTACATGGGAGAGTGATGATGACGGCTATACCGCCACTGCCTGGGGACTGCACACCACTGTGCGTGATTACGCAAAGTTCGGCTATCTGTTTCTAAACAGGGGCCGCTGGGGCGACAAACAGATCGTCCCTGAAGAGTGGGTTGCCCAATCCACCCGAACCGACCCCAGTGTAAGAATGTGGCCTGCTTACGGCTACCTCTGGCACGTCAATCTTCCCCGACGGTCGAATGACTGGGGGAAGATACCTGCAGACAGCTACATGGCAGCAGGGGTCCTGGGACAGAATATTTTCATTTTTCCCTCCAAAAACCTGGTCATCGTTCGTGTAGCGAACCAGCAGCGCAACCGCCTGAACCTACCCGACTTTCTCGAACAGGTGCTGGATGCCATTGACAATTAACTGATGCCAGGAAGGATCCAACACCTATTTTTCCATCTCAAAACACATAATATATGAACAAGTTACAACACCGCTGGTCCTGTGATGGGGGCTATCTCACCGTTTTAAAAATTGCAGTGCCACTTATCCTCAGCACGGGTGCTTATTCAGTTCAGCATTTTATTGATCGTATGTTTCTTAGCTGGTATTCAGCCGAGGCTATCGCTGCAGCCATGCCGGCCAGTATTTTGAACTTCACCCTCCTTTGTTTTTTCATCGGGACCGCCTCCTTCGTCAGCACCTTTGTCGCTCAATATTATGGAGCGAAGCAGTTCGAGTACATTGGTAAAATCACCTGGCAGGGCATTTACTTTTCGCTGTCTGCCATGGTGGTGATGCTGCTGGTGATTCCCTTTTCGGATAACATCTTTGAGCTGGCCGGTCACCCACCAGGGGTCCGGGAGCTGGAAAGCCAATATTTTGTGATCGTCTGCCTGGGCGGATTCTTCCCGGTGGTATCAGGAGCCATTTCCGGATTTTTCAGTGGGCTGGGGAGAACCTGGACGGTGATGTGGGTGAATGTTGCTGCCACTGCCATTAATATTGTGCTGGACTACGCCATGATCTTCGGAAATTTCGGATTTCCTGAGTGGGGAATTCGGGGAGCAGCCGTTGCGACGGTTATCTCTTCGTTTATCGGGACCTGCCTTTTCGTGGTGCTGATGTTGAAACCGGAATATCGTAAACCCTACGGCACCTGGAGCGGTCGAGGATTCAACCGAAACCTCTTCGGCAGCTTGTTCAAATTCGGCGCCCCTGCCGGGGTGCAATTCTTCCTGGACATGCTGGGCTTCTCCCTTTTCATTCTGCTGGTGGGTAGAATCGGGACCAGCGAACTGGCCGCCACCAATATTACGTTCAATATCAGCATGCTCTGTTTTATGCCAATGGTAGGGCTAGGCATCGCCATTTCGGTGCTGGTCGGCCAGAGTCTGGGGGACAACAATCCGGAAAAGGCAGCATTCAGCACCTGGTCCGGAACCCACATCTCTTTTTTCTACATGTTCGTTGTGGCCTTCCTGTTTATAGCGTTTCCAGGATTCTTCCTGTCACCTTTCGGCAGGGATGCTGACCCAGCGGTTTTCAAACCTATATTCGATTACGGTGTGATACTGCTCCGCTTTGTGGCCCTGTACACTCTCTTCGACACCATGAACATCACTTTCTCATCCGCTCTGAAAGGAGCAGGAGACACTCAGTTTGTGATGAAAGCCATCGTGCTGGTTTCCTGGCTGGTGATGGTAATTCCCACCTACCTCGCCATCGTGGTCTTCAAGCAACACCTGTTTATCGCATGGGGTTTTGCCACCGCCTACGTGGTTCTGCTGGCCCTGGTATTCATGGTCCGTTTTATGAAGGGAAACTGGAAAACAATGAGTGTAATCCGTACCTGAGAAAATAAAACGAATCCGCACCCAAAGGGTACGGTATTGCTTTGCCCCCTTGAAGG
>JAOZRE010000180.1 GCA_029940215.1 bacterium
CTGCTGTGGCGGTGGATTGGGTGTTGCAACGGTTATTGAAAATCTTCAGCGCTAAGGGGCAGCTCAAAAATTAATTCACATTCTAACTGCAAAATGTCCAGTGTTTTGGGGACTTTTGCAAATAGATTATGTGAAGTTATTTTTGAACGCTCCCTAAATCAATATTCAAGCCGACCTGAACTGAACGGGTCGGCAGATGATAGGAATTTGGTTTTTGTAGGTCACGGGGAAATGAATCGGGTTTAGAGATTTGGCATCAATATTTGCTGTGGTTGATGTTCGGAGCAGCAATTTCAGTTGGTTTGACAATTATGAGACACTGGTATTTACCGGTGTTATTATCAAGGAGAAAATAACTGTGTCCCAATCACGAGAAAAGGTGATGAGTGCATCTGAAGCCATCCGGCAGTTTGTCAAAGATGGTGATGAGCTCGTTATCGGTAATTACACACTATGTACGTGCGCCGAGCTTGTATATGAAGTGGTCCGACAGAAAAAAAAGAACCTGACGGTGTACTCGCAATCGGGGATTTTCGATGTGGAAGTTATGGTGGCAGCCGGCATTGTTGACCGACTGATCACGACTTATGCGTTGCTAATAGACGGTTGTATTCGTGACAAATCAAACGATATTTTAACGGGTTACATCACCGGGCCGAAGGGTGGCCCCATTGCCTGGAATAAGTTGTTTTGGTGGCTTCTAGTGGGCTGTTTTTCAATGGGTAGCGATTTTTCTTCAACGTCCGGGTTTTGGTCTGCCCTTTGCGCTATAAAATCTTAATGCTCGCCTCTGAAACAAAGGCGGCAAGCCAGGGGATCGTCTATGCCACTCTCCTCTTTTGTTTTTTTGAATCCAAAATCAAAAAAAGGCAAATCGACGATCCCATAGTTATCTCTCAATTGGATCGAATGCAAGACGTTTGTCCGGCGCAGTAGTCAAAACCACTATTCCGGGATCTTCACTGCATTCTGGTGGGAATTGACAGGATGCGCTCTGTAATTGGACGTACTGACAGATGTTGTACACCAGATTCGTCAATCCGATTTAAAATCGAGCCCTCGTCAAACCAATGGTTCTAATGAATTTCGATTTCATGGTGTTCTGCATGAAGCCAAACACATGCTCGACGCGGCATCGGATTTTAGATTTCTGATGGTTCGAAACAATTTGTGTTTCGGTCAACTTTTTGTTCTTGTGCCCTTTTTCTGAGATCTGGTCGTTAATACAAAGTGGTTTCAGCAGTAGTCGGATATTATCACTTTGGTAGGCGCTGTCTCCGTAGAGTTCATTAATGATATTTCCTGGAAGTAAATCTGGGGCCGGCACACTGTCATGAACATTAGCGGACGTTACATTGAACGATCGGATCAGTTTAAACTTGCTGTCAATCAGAATGTGATTTTTATAACCGTAATAGCTGACGTTTCTTTTCTTAGTCCAACGAGCATCAATGTCTTTTTGTGCTCTCTTGTGACGATTTTTCTTAAAGTTTTTAGGAATGGTGTCTGATTTGATCTGTTTATTTTCTTCTCGAGAGTTCCGTTGTTTGGGTACTTCGACAATGATGGCGTCTATGATTGCTCCCTGATGGGCGATATATCCCTGTTCGATCAGAAAACGGTCGAATCGTTCAAACATCAGGTCAATATATCCCAGTTGGGATAGTTGATTTTCATATGTCCAAATGGAGGTGAAGTCCGGAGCGGACTTATTGGCATCGATACCAATGAACCTCTGGAAACTATGACGATCAGTAATCTGATATTCGGCCTGTTCATTTGAAAGACTGAATAAGCGTTTTAAGAAAATCGTTTTGATAATAATAGAAGGAGCAATTGGCTTACGACCGGCATTCTTCGGATTCTTTTTCGTGGGTTTGTCTCTTTTAGGAAACGCTTTGAAGAAGATCTCTTCAAATATGGAAAAATCAATCAGTTTGTCGATTTGAACCAGAGGATCACCCAGTTTTGTAAGTTTCTCATATTTATCGTTGATATCAAAAAAGCCGAGTTGCATATAAATTGCCCCTATCCAGTCGTTATCATTTCGTTAATAAAGTTAAACGATATGACATTTAGGCTTGTAATACAAGCTAAATGATACATATTATCAATGTGTTAAATTAATCAAAGTGCCCTTAAAACAGAGACCCGTCTTGTCAGATTAAATTCGGCTGGGTACGGCATGGATCACAAATACCAATTTTTGATGATCATAGGCTATACCAGCTTTAAGAAAACCCTAAACAAATAACTACTGGAGAAAAAGATGAGTAGTGAGGCGGCAGGTAGTACTGAAAATCAAGCCAAAATTGTCAGGACAACGTCGGCGTTCGATTGCGGAGGGCGATGCCCACTGCGCTTGAAAGTAGTCAATAATGAAATCGTCAACATTGAAGGAGATGACGCGCCGGAACCCGAACAATTAAGAGCCTGCCTGCGATGTCGGGCCCTGCGCAAATACGTGCACCATCCAGATAGGCTTCAGTATCCGTTGAAAAGAGTGGGTGAAAAAGGGAAGGGTGAATTTGAGCGTATTTCCTGGGATGAAGCCCTGGACACTATCATTGAGAAAATGACCCATGTCAAAGAGACCTATGGCAACGAAAGTATCTTCATGGCATCCAACGGTGGATATCTTGGTGCTCTGCATGGAGGCGGTGGTCTGTTTAAGGTCATGTCCATGTTCGGCGGGTATACCACTCACTATGGCAACGTCTCTTCTGAAGGTGCAGTCTGGGCGGTCCTGACACAATATGGAAGTGTCATGGTGGGTCACAGCCGCGAAGATCTGCTCAATTCCAAATTGATTATCCTCTGGGGCTGGGACCCGGCCAGAATGATTTCCGGTACCAACACCATGTACCACCTGATTAAAGCCAAAGAGAACGGTGCCAAGGTCATCTGTATCGACCCCAGGTACAACGACTCCGGGAGTCTGCTGGCGGAACAGTGGATCCCCATCCGCCCGGGCACCGATGCTGCCATGATGGCTGCCATGGCGAATGTGATGATCAAAGAAGTTCTCCAGGACCAGCCCTTCCTGGACAAATATACGGTTGGATTCGATAAGTACAAAGACTATGTGATGGGAGATGAGGATGGCGTCGAAAAGACACCCGCCTGGGCTGAGGAGATCTCAGGTGTCCCCGCACAGACAATTATCGATCTGGCCAGAGAATACGCCACGACCAAGCCTGCCACACTGATGGATTGCCAGGGGCCGGCCAGAAGTGCAACTGGAGAGCAGTATGTCCGTAGCGCCATGACACTCTGTGCCATGACCGGAAATGTCGGGAAAGCAGGTGGCGGTGCCGGAGGTGGTCTAATGGGAATTCCGGTGGGACACATGTTTCGTGGATCCGGTATCCCGGGGATGAAGAACCCGGCTGAGGCCGGTGGAAAATCTGTCAGAGGCACCCTGGATCTGGAACTCCGGCTACAGAAACGATTTCATACCAACAAAATGTTTGATGCCATTTTGAAAGGCAAAAAAGGGGGTTATCCGGCAGATATTAAAATGGCCTGGTTTGTAGCAAATAACTACTTAAATCAATTGGGGAATACCAATAAGAATGCAGAAGCGCTGAAAGCACTGGACTTTATGGTTAGTTCCGAACTCTTCCTGACCCCGACCGCCCGCTATGCCGATATTATACTTCCGGTATCCAGCGTGGCCGAGAAAAACGACCTTACCCGCCCTTGGCCTTCCGGTCCTTACTACACTGCTGTCAACAAGGCTATTGAACCTCTGGGAGAATGTAAATCCGACTGGGAAATCGCCTGTGCACTGGCGGATAAACTTGGGTATACAGATTTCAACCCCTACACTGAATCGGAATGGCTGAAGATGTTTGTGGAACTGAATCCAGAGACCGGTCCCCAAATCAAGGACAATGATAAATTTCGGGAAGAGGGCATCCATCGGGTTAAGCTTGACGAACCTGTTGTAGCTTTCAAAAAAGAGATCGAAGATCCGGAAAACAATCCGTTTTCTACGCCTTCCGGAAAGATTGAAATCTTCTCACAGCGACTGGCCGATACCAATAATCCGTTGACACCGCCGATTCCCAAATATATGTCAGCAAAAGAGGATCATACAGATCCACTGACAAAAAAATTCCCGTTGCAGTTGCTGACCCCTCACCCCAGGAACCGGGTTCACTCTGAGCTTTATAAAGTCGACTGGTTAAAGGAGACACACCCACATACAGTCTGGATCAACCCCCGGGATGCTGAGCCAAGGGGGCTGAAGAATGATGATGAGGTCTACGTTTTTAATGAGCGCGGAAAACTAATCATCCCTGTTTTCGTGACAGAGAAGATTGTTCACGGCGTAGTGGCCATTTTTGAGGGTGCCTGGTACGACCCTGATGAAAACGGAGTCTGCCGCGGCGGATGCGTTAATGTACTGACCCTTGATGAACATTCAGGCGGCGGAGCTTCCGTCCTGAAAACGGCACTAGTCGAAGTTGAATTAGCCAAGGAGGGAGAATAACCATGCAAACAGCCTTTTACTTTGATCAAACCCGCTGCACCGGTTGTGCAACTTGTCAGGTAGCCTGCAAAGACTGGAACGACCTGCCGGCCTGGACTGAAACCTGGATCCGGATCGATTATATCGAGAAAGGGACCTGTCCCAACGTATTCGCCAGCTATATGCTCGCTCCCTGCTATCACTGTATCGAACCTGCCTGCGCCAAGGTCTGTCCGACAAAAGCGATTGTCAAAAACGAGGATAACGGGATTGTGGTGGTAAATATTGCAGCCTGCATCGGCAGAGAGGAGTGTGGCGAGAAATGCTTGAAGGTATGTCCTTATGACGTACCCCAGTTTGAGGCGGGTCAGAATGGCAGGATGCGCAAATGTGATTTCTGCATAGACCGGCAGCAGGCTGGAAAAGTGCCTATCTGTGTGGAATCCTGCCCTACACGTTCCATAGAGTTCGGTCCCATGGATGAACTGGAGAAACAGTACGGATCAAATCAGGTCGCCGAAGGATTTGAGTGGTCCAAACGGACTAAACCGGCCTTTCTTATCAAGGCCAAGCCGGTCAAGATTTGATTCAGGGAATTGCGTCAGGGATTGTTAATAAGTAACTTCACCTTCAATTTGCAAAGGGATCGTTAATAAATAACTTCACATAATCTGTTTGCAAAAGTCCTAAAAGCTGGACATCTTGCAAACAAAATGTGCGAGCGACGTGTTTCCTTTTCTAGCGACGTGTTTCCTTTTCACTACTGGGAAACACTCGACCTATGGGAATCACTTGACTAATTTTTGGGCCGGCATTAGTAAGGGATAATAGGAAATCCAGGTTTGAGTGTCAAGCAGCGATTGCGTTGAATTCGCGATAAACCCGTAGGGTTTTTTCCCTGATCCTGATGTTTACGTGAGGCCATTTTTAAAGATATTCAGCAGGAAATTTTTATAGCAAACAGTCGATTAAGCCTTGCATATTCCAATGCATTCCTTAAAAATATCCTTTCAAGCTGCCGGGAAACGCCCAATATACGCCTTTGACTGGTGAGTTGCATGAGGAAATAAAAAATGGGGCATATAGATTCTAAGACCAAATCTGACTCGCCATTATTTTGCTAAAATCAAAAAATTTGCAGAGTGTCAGAAGATCCTTTGTCGTACCTCCTCAGGATGACTCCCCTGAGTGTAGTTTGCCAGCTCTTTTTTGGCATTATAGATGAGTCCGGTTGGTTGGAAATTTGTTGGAAATTTGCTGGAACTGTTGAACAACCCCTTAAGATCGTTTATAACATGACGGCATCCGGTGGGTATTCCCGCCGCCATTGTCAAATAATCCATTAAACAATGGCAAGCGGGAATGCCTGAAACTAGACCAATATGCTTTGAAGCTCACAGGTTTAATCAGATACGCTTCATCTGCTTATTTTCCGCTTCCTCTAAGCTCTTATATCCTTTTTGCCGCACAAGCTCTGTATAGATCTCTTCGGATATGCTCTTTCCCGCAACACGAAGATCTTCGGTGTCCTGAAAGAGGAGCCCGAGTGTTTTTTCGGAGTAGGTTTCTAATTCACAACGCATGTAGGTTTCAAAAGATGCCCCGTCGGTACCGGGTTCACCGCCGGATAAGCTTCTTCCCCCGGACATTATCCGTGGATATTTTTCAATAAACTCTTTCTGCCACTGAATCTGTACCATTGCTATTTTATCAATATATAGGCTTTTGTTTTCACAGGGAATAAGGTTGTCCATTCTTGCATACTTGTAGGTCATAAGGTTTCGATCAGCATTCCGTGCTTTTGTAAGATCATCTAAATAACTGATAAGTGTTTCTTCTGACCATGCCATTAGTTTTGCTGTTCTGTGAACCCTGAACTCCTCGGGAAAATCCCTGCAGGTTGGGCGGCCCTGTGTGAAAGGATCGGTATCGGCCTTGTCGTTGACTGTGGAAAACATCTCCCATTCGCCTTCTAATACCTTTTCTATGATCTCTTTCTTATTTGGCAGAATCTTTTTTACACCCCATAGATTATTTTTGAACTCACTATCTTTAACTTTTCCCAGAATAGAAGGGACATGATCCGTTAAAAAGGGAGCCTTTTCATCTGTAACCCCAAGGTCCTGAAGTTTAGCGATAACTTTTTGGCATATCAGTTCCATTGTGTCCTGCTGCTGTTTCCAGCCAGTACCCCCAGATGCGTTTTTATCATGCCCGGTGAGAACCTTTTCAATCAGGGGGGAAATCTCAATTCCCAGGATTGGCAACAGGGCAACCCCTTTTAAAAGCCACTTGTAAAAGGGTGCATAGACTTTATTTAACAGATAAATAAGTCGCATAATCTCTGTGCAAAATTTAACAGAAGCGGTGTTTGTGACATAGGGATCGTTTCTTAAAATACCTCGCTGCCAGTTGTATTGGCCGGCTTGTCCTGCCTGCATGCAGCAGTCTGCAATTTTCTTCAGCCAGAGGTCTTCGGGGTAAAAATCAAGAAGAGCATCTCTCCATTGGGTAAACTCCCCCAAAGGATCGGAAAAAACCTTGCCGTTGGTACAAAGAGCAAGGTTCTCGGATGGAATGTTCCAATCCTTTATGGAATTAGGTGGGAGGTTTAAACCTGTGTAACGGTTGTAAAAACCATTGATCTTCATAACACCGACGCGACCCGTCTCTCCAGAGCTAACCACACGCGGTCCAAAGCCTGAAAACTCTTTTGGAAGGGCATCATAGCATGCCTGAAGCTCCTTGCCATATCGCAGAAAATCATCGGAGGTTACCCATAGGCAAAAGGATGGGCCCCAATCATGATCCCGTGAGAATTTATCATCAAATCCAAAACATTCGGATCCGGGACCCACAAGACCTATGGCAACCCGTTCCATCAGAGCTTTAAATGTACTTTCAAAAACCTCTTTTCCGCATCCGTTGTAATATGATTCACTAAGATTAAGTCCGTACATAATAGCCTTTTTCTTTGTTTTGGAGCCCGCAGGAGATGGTCTCAAGAGCCTTATATCTTTCAAAATTATGGATTGTAGTACCCATATATATTATTTAACTATCGTGTTATTCATATAGTACAGATTTCAAATGATAGGAAATTGGTTTTTTGAAGTCAAGAGTTGTTTTGTCACATTATCAAGATTTGGGTTTGAAAATGGGAATTTGAGTTGGAAAATGAAGGTTTTGGGTAACTTCTTGGGAGATATGCTGTTTTTCTTTGAAAAATTATGTTGGGTGATAGCAGCGATGAACTCTTCAACCGTGTATACCATAAAACTCTTTTTGTTTTTCCCTTTTTGCATTTTGCAATGGTACAGGGTGTTAAAATGAAATAGAAGTAAATAACGGGAAGTGGGATTTTTGAGGAGAAAATCAAGGAGAATCATAGAATAGTTAATTTTAAAGGGCTACGGAGCAGGTGTTTCAAGTGATATGGAAAATATGGGGGTAAAATGGTGGAGACGGCGGGTTTTATTCCCCGAAAGCCTTAAAGTTCTGCCTGAATGGATAGAATATTCTTTGGCAATCATATACAGACCGAATCAGATCTGGAAAAAGGCACTTCCTGATAAAAGGGAGGGAATCTGAGAAAGGTATAAAGAGGTATTTCTGAAAGTTAGCTTCTAACCCACGTTAGTCATCGATGAGCCTGCCACTGGCTGCCAGTTCTTCTTTTTTATTGCACTCAAAATAATATTTTATTGAACAGTGCTGTTCAATAAAATATTATTTTCTGTTTTATTAGACAACAACAGGGGGTTGATTTTTTTATTACACGGACTGTTTTCAGGCTTTTTATGAAATAATAGATGGTTGTATTCGTGGCAAATCAATCGATATTTTAACAAGTTACATCACGGGGCTGGAGGGTGGCCCCATTGCCAGGAATAAACTATTTTAGTGGCTTCTTGTGGGCTGTTTTTCAATGGGTAGCGATTTTTAAACGTTCGGGCTTTGGTCTGCCCTTTGCAACATAAAATCTTAATTCTCGCCTCTGAAACAAAGGCGGCAAGCCGGGGGATCGTCTATGCCACTCTCCTTTTTTGTTTTTTTGAATCTAAAATCAAAAAAAGGCAAATCGACGATCCCATGGTTATCTCTCAATTGGATCGAATGCAAGACGTTTCGGCGCAGTAGTAAAAACCACTATTCCGGGATCTTCACTGCATTCTGGTGGGAATTGACGGGAGAAACGATTGGATGAGAGATGATCCGTGTCCGGTATATTATTTTTTAGCGAATAGAGTAAATATTCGCTCAGTCTACTGCCTATGAATCGGTGAGTTGAAACGATTCACCAATTATAGATCACAAAAGAAGAAAAATGATTCATATAAAAGAGGCCTATCCGGATGAGATGACGGTCAAAATTTCGATAGAGGGCAAACTGGACAGGAATTCATTACCAACGCTGGAAGAAGTTTGTAAACGGCATCTGGAGTCGGATAAACAACTGAAAGTGGTTGTCCAGCTTGATAAACTTCAGGGAGTTGGTCTCAAGGCAAAAGAATACCTGAAAAAGCTGGGGACGAGAGCCCAGTTGACCAATGTTCCGGATTTCCTGGCTATGGAACTGTTCGATTCTGTATGAGATGTGGGTTTTAACGGTGTTATTATCAAGGAGAAAATAGCTGTGTCCCAATCACGAGAAAAGGTGATGAGTGCATCTGAAGCCATCCGGCAGTT
>JAOZRE010000011.1 GCA_029940215.1 bacterium
ACGGGCTCACTCCGATATCCTTGATTGGCAAAGGTTGTATAGGCGGCTGTCAGATCCAGCAGGGTCAGTTCGCCGCATCCGAGGGCCAGGCACAGCCCTCTTTTTCCATCCAGATCAATTCCGAACCGCCTTGCGGTCTGTACCAGAGATGGAATCCCTATTTGATTAAGTATTTGAACGCTGACCACATTATTGGACACTTTGAGGGCATAAGCCATGGTTATCTGCCCCACGTGGTTATTTGAATAATTGCCGGGTTCGTAAACTTCCGTCTCATCGTCCACCTGCCGGGTGTATTGAGTCGGTTCATCCACAAATGTGTCAGTGGGGCGCACGCCCTTTTTGAGTGCTGCTGCATAAAGAATCGGCTTAAAAGCTGACCCTGGCTGACGTTTAGCCTGTGTTACCCGATTAAACTCGCTTCTGAAAAAATCGGTTCCCCCTAACAAGGCTTTAACATAACCGGTTTCTGGATCGATGCTGACCCCGGCAAGCTCTTTGAAGCTGTTTGGCTTCGCAAGCTGTTGATCCTTAATTTTCTCCATTACATCCTGGTATCGACGGTCCAGAGTGGTATATATTCGTAATCCACCGCCATATATCATTTTGTGCCCGTATTTTTTCTTCAACTTCAGCAGGATGTGGTTGGTAAAATGGGGCGCAATCTTGTAATCTCCTCCCTTTCTTCGTCGAATCAGAATCTGCTCGTTGACGGCACTGTTGTAATCGGTAGTGGATATCCAATCGAGTTTTCTTAGTCTTTTCAAGACGAGTATCTGCCGCTGACGCGCTTTTTTCAGATCTGCAAAGGGTGAATACCCCTCTGGTTTTTTAATTAGACCGGCAATGAAGGCGCTTTCTGCCAGAGACAATTCGAATGCGGGTTTATGGAAGAAATTTAAGGCAGCGTTCTCCACGCCGTAATTTCCATGTCCCAGGTACACCTTGTTCAGGTAAAATTCAAGAATTTCGGATTTGCTGTACCTGGTTTCCAGAATAAAGGCGACAATCAGCTCTTTAAACTTGCGTTTAAACGTGATTTCTGGTGTCAGCAGCGTCAGTTTGACAAGCTGTTGTGTAATAGTGCTGGCACCCTGAAGAGAGCTGTTTTTCTTCAGAAGGCGGAGGGCTGCGGATACGATTCTGATCGGGTCGAAACCAAAATGCTGAAAATAGCGGGCATCCTCTACTGCCACAACAGCCAGTTGAAGGTTGCGGCTAATGCTTTCCAGTTCGACATATTTGCGGTCTTCTTCTCCGCGAATGATATGAAAAGGCTGTTTCCGGATATCAAAAAAAATCGAATTATTACTTTGAAAAACCTGAATACGCTCAAACTCCCTGATAACATCGGAGCGATAGGATAAAAACAAGAGCAACAGGCAAAGAGCTACAAATATCAGGACGGAACCGGTGAAAACCCGGGGATTTTTGAAGAGTGAATTCAGTTTGGGGTTGGATCCCATACTTTCTTTGAAAAATTACCTACGCTCGCAGAGGAGCTTTACTGATAAACTTTCCGATGAGATGTGTTTCGGCGGTGTTACAACCGGTACAACCCCGATCGATTCGGAATTAATCGGGGTCGAACTTAGTAGGACAATGGGTTGATACTATCCTAGCTTCTCTTTTTGCTCAATGCCATACTGATAGCCTTTTTCAAATGCAGCAAAATTCAGCTTTTCAGTTCCAGAAGGAATGGAGGCCTCAACACCTTTGCGGGCAATCTCTTCTGAGACCAGTCCGGAAACGGCTACGAGGAATCCATACATGACAATGTTCAAAACGATCTTTCTGCCAATTTCCTCGGCAAAACGAGTTGCCGGACAGGCGAAGACCTTGATACTTGGGTCGATATCACCGACCTTGACCAGATCCTCTTCAATTACCAGTGTTCCACCCTTCTGCAATCCATCGATATACTTGTCCAGAGCTCCCTGGCTCATTGCCAGCAGAACGTCAGGGTTGAAAACGTTGGGGTACAAAATGGGATCATCTGAAAGGATAACTGCACATGAAGCAGCTCCACCTCTTGCCTCAGGACCGAAATCCTGGGTCAGAGTGGCATATTTGTCTTCAAAGATAGATTTAGCACGTCCCAAAATCATTCCTGCTAAGATCACACCCTGACCACCAAATCCGCCTAGTCTTACTTCTCTATTTTCCATTGATTTCTCCTGTTACTTTTTAGCTGCTTCTAAAATTTTAGTTAAAATCTCTTCAGGTTCGTGAACTTCACCACCGGAGCTTCCACAAAGATCAGTTTCGCAATACTTGTTGGAGAATCGATCCATTTCCAGAAACATCTGGCCGTAGTTCAATTCAACCATAATCATGCTCTTGACCTTTTGTGCCAATTCGCGGATTGGTTTCTCAGGGAAAGGCCAGCAGGTAATCATTCTGAGCAGGCCAACCTTGATGCCTTTCTCTCGTGCCATTTCCATGGCCTTGTATGCCATTCTGAAAGAGATACCATAAGATACCAGAGCGATATCGGCGTCTTCCATCATGAACTCTTCGTAGCGGGTCAGCTTGTCAACGTTGTCACCTACCTTTTTCATCAAACCAGTCATCATCTTTTCCTGTACTGGCTTGGTGAGGACGGGGTACCCGCGCTCATCGTGGGTCAGGCCGGTAATATGATAGTGGTGTCCCAGACCTGCTTTACTCATCAGAGGGATGCCATTGGCTTCGCGTTTGTAAGGCAAATACTTGTCAGAACCTGTGTAAAATTGTCTCTCGACCAGTTCAATCTCATCTGCAGGTGGGATAACCACCTTCTCTGTCATGTGACCAGTCATCTCATCAGACATCAGGAAAACCGGCATGCGGTACTCTTCAGCCAGGTTGAAGCAGTCGATGGTATAATCGAAACATTCCTGGGGAGAACTTGGGGACAGAGCAATGGCTTCGTAGTCACCATGGGACCCCCATTTGGCTTGCATCATGTCAGCCTGCGCGGTTTTTGTGGGAAGTCCCGTTGATGGACCGGCTCGCTGTACGTTAATAAACACACATGGGGTCTCTGTAATTTGAGCAAGGCCAACATGTTCCATCATCAGAGACATGCCAGGGCCGGATGTTACTGTCATTGCTTTCCGGCCGGACCAGACGCCACCCTGAAGACAGATTGAAGAGGCGATTTCATCTTCCATTTGGACAAACATTCCGCCTACACGAGGGAAGCGGGATGCAATTCTTTCAACAATTTCAGTAGAAGGGGTAATTGGATATCCAGCTGCAAAAGTACAACCCGCAGCAATTGCTCCTTCAGTAGCAGAGTGGTTACCATTGATGAAATGGTTGCCGCTCAGTACTCGTTTGGGATCAGCTTTCACTTGTTGCTCCTTAGTTAGTTAATTTTTGAATTAATCAGTTGAGTTAGTCTCTAGCCCGGTATTGGCCATTGAACATATTTATCACCCAGCTTGTCTTTCAAGGAGGAGTCCATTGCGTTGAGCAAAGATGGGTTTTCCCGATTGACGAAATTTCCAACCATGATTTGATCCTGGAAGCCAATCTCTGCATCAGCGGTTGTATGCTGATCCTTTTTGAACCGTACTGATTTCTCTTTGTAAAACTTCATCAGGTCGAGACCATCACCAAGTTTGTTTCGGCGCCCGTAAAGTGTCGGACAAGGAGAGATTGCCTCAACCAATGAAAATCCAGGAGTCAATAGAGCCGTCTTGATAGCTCTCTGAAGATGCCTGACGTGATAGGTTGTCCAGCGGGCAACAAAATTAGCGCCACAGCTGTCAGCGATAAACGGAATGTTGAACGGCCTGTCAAACGCACCATAAGGAGTTGTGATTGCGATTGATTTTTGTGGAGCTGTAGGTGTCACCTGACCACCTGTCATACCATAAGTGAAGTTATTGACGCAGATAACAGTCATGTCAGCGTTTCGACGCGCCGCATGAAAGAAATGGTTTCCGCCAATAGCAGTAAGGTCACCATCACCACTGATGACAACAACTTTCTGATCAGGAGCACCCAGTGCCAATCCTGTTGCAAATGGAATAGCCCGTCCATGGGTGGTATGATAAGAGTCTAGATCTACGTAACCTGCAACCCTACCTGTACATCCAATACCGGATACTATCTGTGTCTTGTCAAGATCGAGGCCGGCTTCATGGAGCGCTTCTACGAAACAATTAACGACTGTTCCAATTCCGCAGCCCGGGCACCAGATGTGCGGCATCCGATCCATGCGAACCAGGTCGTCAGCAATATGAGTATCTTTCTTTTGGACATCTGAAGCCTGCCAGATGGCAAATTCCGGGCAAACCATTTCGCACATATCACAGTATGTACAGCTATCAGGGTTTGCGACCATCGGAGGATGGTAACCTTTAGAATTAAAATCATCTGACATTGCCAGTGTACCCTTCGGGCAAAATTCAACGCAGAATCCACATCCCTTGCATCTCTCGGCATCAATATCAATTCGCCACTCTTTGGGATCTTTCTTTTTTCCTTTTTTCTCAGCCATTAGTTCTGCTACCTCTATTGGATTGGTTACAAAAAATAGTATTTTCAGCTTGTTTCCAAATAATATTGAATTTTATTTTAGTCATTCGGAAAAAAAATACAAAAAAATCGAATATAAACATTGATTCAGGACATAGAACAATTTAGATTGAAACAACGCATATTTGGTTTTGAGCTATGGTGCTATCTCCTTTTAATGACAGCCTCGGACGTCTAATTTGTATCAGGTTGTTATGTAGTTCAGAAAGGGTTATAGATCTGAATGGAGTTGATTGTGATAAGGGGCGGGTAGTGCTGTAATCGCTCTGCAGATACCGGCAGGAGTAGGGCCAGCATTCTGGATTAGGAACCTGCTGGATTTGAGGTCTGCTGCCTGGGTTTGAGATAGGTGATAAATCGCAAGATTATGGTTGGATTATTGATCAGGAACATGATACACCGTATGACATTGGAAGGGGTTGGGGCAGGATTCTACCCTTTTTCACTGAGGTTGGGATTTACTGCATGATTTGCAGCTGACAGTGGGAGTGTTTATGTACAGCTTAACCCCCAGATAAAAAGGAATAATGAGAAAACTGACTGGATTAGTTACTGACCCCATTTACCTTGAACATGATACGGGGCAACACCCTGAAAATGCAGAGCGACTACGTGTCATATTGTCTGCATTACAGGCGGATGAGGTTTGGAATCAACTTGAGGTTATTCCTTCTGAACAGGCGGATCGGACTGTGATTGAGCTGGTACATGAAACGGAATATATCGATTCCCTGGAATCTCAGATAAAGTCAGGTGCACTTTTTATTGGTACCATGGATTGTATTGTTTCATCTCGCTCCTTTGAAGTGGCTGAAAAAGCGGTTGGTGGCATGCTGGCGCTGACCCGGAAGGTCTCTGCGGGTGAATTGAAGAACGGATTCGGCCTGGTCCGCCCCCCCGGTCATCATGCTGAAAGGGGACAGGCACTGGGTTTCTGCTACTTTAACAACATAGCTATCTGTGCTGAGTATTTAATCCGTCATGAGAACTATAAACGAATTCTGATTGTGGATTACGACGTCCATCATGGTAACGGCACCCAGCATATTTTTGAATCTCGAAATGATGTATTTTATTGCAGCATTCACGAGAATCCGGCGGTGTGCTACCCGGGTACCGGATTCCAGAATGAAACCGGAATAGGCGAAGGGAAGGGATTTACACTGAACGTTCCCATGAGGAGCTTTTCCGGTGATGATGAATATCTGCAGGTTCTGGAAGAGACATTTATTCCAGCCTGGCGTGAGTTCAAACCGGAAATAGTTTTGATTTCAGCTGGGTATGATGCCCACCGTGACGATCCGCTGGCAAGAATCAATATTACGGAAACAGCATATAAGGCCTATGCAGAGGCCCTTTGTCAAATTGCAGCTGAATTCAGCTCTGGGAAACTGATCACGTTTCTTGAGGGGGGATATAATCTGGAAGTGATCCCGAAGCTGGCTCTGTTACACACAAAGATCCTGGATGCGGCAGCGTTGGCACTGTAACAGGGTGTCTTGTGCCGATGGTGGGCTTAGTGATGATACTTTTCCCCATTTAGAATAGTAAACCCACGGTATATTTGTTCCACTAAAAAAAGCCTGACCATCTGGTGTGTCAGTGTCATGGAAGAAAAGCTCAGGATCAGGTCAGCCTGATTTTTAACCTCAGGCGGAAGTCCATAAGGTCCCCCAATAATAAAATCAATTCGGGAAAGTCCTTGATTGGATATATTCTCCAGTTTTTTTGCGAAAAGAGCCGACGAGAGTGACTTCCCCCCTTCATCGCAAGCGATCACATAGGTCTGGGGACGAAACTTGTTTGTGATCTCCTCCTGCTCATGTTTATACCACTGTTTGATTGATCCCTTCCCATAGTTTGCTTCCCGCAGAGCAAGCAGTTCGAAATCACAATAACGCCGCAGCTTTTTCTGGTAAATCTCTATCCCGGTTTTTAGATACGCTTCTTGCTTTTTGCCGACACAAAGGACCCTGACTTTTCGCATTTAGCACTCTCTTTTCGGATAGGCGTTGTAGATCTCCTCAATGCTGTACTCTTCTCTGACATCCTCCAGAAAGATATGAACAATGACTGAATTATAATCCATTAAAATCCAGCGCCCTTCGCCCATGCCTTCAATTCCCAGAGGCAGGACGTCTCTTTTTTTCAATGTCAGGGAGATATTGTCAGCGATGCCCTGGGTATGGGCCGTTGACGTTCCGTGGCAAATGACGAGGTATTCAGAGATGGCGGATTTTCCGTCCATATCAATTACGACGAGATCAAGCGCTTTGATTTCGTCAGCTCTTTCTGTTATTGCCGTCAGTAGGGAATTTGTATCCATAGGTCTCTTATTTTTGTGATTGTTTGTATGCTTTCCAATTCATCATTGCAGAAGGGTGCAGCCAGTTGTTCTCGGAAATGATGCCAATGTCATTGTCCCGAATTCGGGTGGCTGAAATGTCCGGAATGGTTATGTCTAGCCAAGTTACGTATTTCTCGAATCCGTGGAAAAAGGGGACTGGTATCTCAGAAGACCTCAAGTCAGGTCTGGGAAATACCAGAATCTTTGAGAGTGTCAGTATGGTTTCTATTTTAGCCCATTGTGGAAAAGAGGCAAAGCTGTCTTCTCCCAAAACCAGAAATAATTGATCATCAGGGTATATTTTTTTGAAATGGGTGAGTGTTTTATAGCTGTAACTGACGGACGGACTGCGAATTTCAAAATCCGATATGTCAACAGGCCCAAACTCATGAAATGTGCTCTCGATCATCTCTAACCGAATCTGGTCTGGTATGACGGGAGGCGAGGTCTTGAGCGGATTTTGATGGGTCGGGACAATGATGACTCTCAAAAAGTCTCTAGTTTGGAGGAGGTGCCGAATGATTTCATAATGTCCCATGTGGACTGGATTAAAACTGCCTCCAAAAATGGCAATATTCATAAATATGAAAATATGTTATAATATGAGTAAGATTTGAGCCCGGTTTGGTGTTGTTTTTGCTTTGCAATTAACGTCTGAGAATCTATTACCGTTCGGGCGGACTAACCTACTAACCGTTAATGAATCATGGCCTGGTACACATTCTATTCTGAAGCATACGCTATCAACGAAACAATTGATACTTCTCTGTTCAGTAGAAGGGCGTCCTCCAGCGGATCTGATTCGATCTACTATATTATATTCGTCGCGATTATTCTGGTCTTTGTCATAGTTGGTGTAATCTATAACTGGTTGAACAGCAGAAAAATCCAGCAAGTGGATCAGCAATACCTGAAAAAGAAGGAAGCTGCACGGCGTCAGGGCGTTGACTTCTCTGATGATACCAGCCGGCGAATCGAAATTCTGGCGAAAACAGTAAAACTGGATCCGGAAAAGGTCCTGTACAATAATAAATCGTTTGAGTGGGCCGTGGAAAAACTACGGAAAAAGTCACCCAACGATCCCATGCTGCTCAAAATTCCTGAGTTGAGAGAAGATTTAGGGTTTACGTTTTTCAATAGAAGAGCCCCATTTATCAATACCCGCATGCTGCAATCCGGACAGAAACTTCGGGTTGCTGTTCAATTCAAAGGTAAATCTCACTCTTATGTCAGTACCATCATCAGTACCAATGAAGAGGAATTCTGGGTGAAGCCCCCTCTTGTCAAAGGAAAAGCTGTTAGTCTGTCAAAGTTTAAAAACTTTGATTTCAGTGTCTTCAGAAGAAATGATGGTGAATATCAATTCACCTGTCGCCTGAAAGAGCAGATATCCATGCCGGCAAATGCCCTTGTTATGGTCCATGTTAATAAAATCAAGAAATTGCTGACAAGAGAGCATGACCGTTACAAATTGCATTTCAAGCGCCAGTTCTTTTTCAGTAACCAGAGCAAGAGTCAAAGTTGTCAAGGTGTTGTGATGGATATTAGTATAGGGGGTTTGAGATTTCTTGTAAAAGAGATTCCCGAGGGAGCAATTGAGGGGGTCAATGTCTTCTTCAAATTAGAAGAGGCTAATATCAAACAGGAAGTAACGGCTGAAATCGTTCGCACCAGCAGCCAGAAAGGAAAAAACTATATTCATCTCAGATTCCAGGATATGTCTGAACTGAACCGTTTATATCTGCAGAAATTTGTGGCCAAAAAAAATCCGGTCAAGGTGGAGTAAGTTGCGGGGAGTATTGTTCAGAGTAGAGGGGGTGTACTTGTAAAAGTTATCAGCTGTAATCGGGCAGGAAACACTTATACATACATGGATGTTGTTTAGGAGAAAAATGAATGTTTTAAGAAAGCGCCTTTTGGCGGGAGAGTTACTTTTAGGAATTTCAATTCTGTTTTTTCTGTTGAGTTGCTCCAGTAGTCCTGGGCAATTGAAGGACTATTACGCAGGGAACTATCCACAACCCAGATCGTCCAATAGAGGGGCTCAACAAAAGGAAAGACCGAAACAGGTCAGGATTCAGTCGCTGGATACCCATACCGGACGTTCAGAATCCATCATAAAAGACCGGTCATCGGAGGATGTACTGCCCTGGCAAAAGCGTCCCTCAACGGCATACTATAACGAATCCGGTAAAAAGACGGGTTCGCTGAAAATGGTAAAGGGGTCTCTTGAAGATCCGGTTGACCTTAAATTTGCCACAAGTAAGCCAAAGCTGTCAGAATATAATGTTTCTTCCATGATAGAGGGGAAACTGCTCAAGCTTGTTGAAGATGCTTATGTCAGAAGAGATGAAAACGAGTTTACTCGTCTCTACAAGTTCTTTCTGGATTCTTTTCCCCAAAGCGGTCGTAAAAGTTATCTGGAAGAAAAGTGGCGAACCTTTTTCTATTCGGAGGAGCTTGAAATTGCCCCGTTAAAGGGGAGCCTGGTTGAAGTGGCTTATCCCAAGGCGAGCAACCTGGACGAATTCAGTCAATACCTGGCTAAACTCAAAAGCAACGGTATCGCAACTGTTCAACTCAATGTGGTTCAGGATCTGGAGCAGCCGATCTACCTGTTTGCAAAGCCGGAAAACCCATTGGGCTATTATTTTAAGACCCCATCCGGCCCGCTGGTGGACAATCTCCTCAGCAAACTGACGGCGTTGGTGCATGATAATGGGCTTAAAATATTGGTTACACTGCCGTTGCGTGGGCATCCAATGTTAGGCCATCAGAGTGATTTGATGGTAGATGAGTCGTGGAACTCCATCCAAAACCGGACGACACCAAATGCGAAGCTGGATCTGTTGAACCCTCGTGGTAAACAGTATCTGGAGGAGTTGATTGACTCGTTATTGTCGTCTCAAATTGATGGTATTGTGTTCAAAGATGACTTTACCCATGAGATCAATGAGGGGTTTTCTGCTGTAGCTCGCAGGCGCTATCTGGAAGCAACCGGCAGAACGATTTTATTTAATCGGCTCTTTATTCCGGTCAAACCTGCTGCCGATGAGCAGTACGAGATCCTGGCCGATGAGGCGTTTAACGATATTGCGGTCTGGCGTACCCGGGAAGTGAAACAGCTGCTCTGGGATCTGATTGCTGATATTCGAGCTAAAAAGGGGTCCATGATTCTGGGTATGGAGGTAACACCAGAAATGATTCTGCAGGAAGACCTCTCTGTTAAGTGGTATTCAACAGGCCTGTCCTATCTCAAAGACCTGGATCTGGATCTGTTTGTCCTGAAATGGCGAAAAACAGGATCGGATGCTGAATCCGATTTTAAGAGCTATCAGAAGTCTGCGTGGCAGCTTCGAGACTCTGCGTTGTTGAAGACCAGTATTTACATGAAGGTCCCCCTCAGTGCGGAAACCAATAACGTGATTCGCCTGAATCGCAGAATTCGGGAAAATGTAAAGGTTCAGCAGGACATGGAGATGACAAAGCTGGCCATTGGCCCTGTATCCAGATTGAAACAGCTAGATTTTCTGTTTGAGGGCGCTCCCTGAGATACACCGGAGATGACAGGTTCCCGGTTGTTGCCTGCAGGGGAAATAGATGTCAGATCAGTTGATTCATCCTGAGCATGGGTAGCATAACGGATAGAACAATAAAACCGACTGAAACAGCCATCCAGAGTATCAATGCCGGCTCCAGCAGCGCGATGGATTTCTCAAGAGATTGTCGGACCTCGTTCTCCAGAATAGTGGAGACCTTATTCAGCATTTTTTCCAGCTGACTGCTCTCCTCTCCTACTCGAATCATCTGGATCACAGACACGGGAAAGATCTCTGCCTGCCGCAAAGCCTGTGATAAATCCATGCCCCGTTTGGTGATGTTCAGTGAAATGTCATCAAACCGACTTTCATAGATCCGGTTTCCCATCACCTGTTTGACGATCTCCAATGACTGCTTCAGTTCAACGCCGCTTTGTAGTAATGTCCCCAATGTCTGGGTGAATCTGAACATGATGATTTTTCGGGTGATTTTACCGAGAACAGGTGCCTGCATGAGCAGCCAGTCCTTAATCCATTCCCCCTTGTGTGATTTAAAGAAGCGGTAGAATCCCAGGAATGTGATTCCGACAAACAGGGTGATGGACAAGCTGTTTTCTGTGAGAAGTTCACTTACCCACAGCACGATTCTCGTCGGCAGTGGCAGCCGCACATTGAACTGCTGAAAAATGGGGACGATTTTGGGAATGATAAACGTCACCATGAATACCACAATTCCAAGCCCCATCAAGGTCATGATTGTCGGATAGATTAACGCCTTTTGAATCTTTGCTTTGATCTCCGATGTCCTCTCCCGCGATTCCGCCAAGCGTTCCAGAACCTGGTCCAGTGTTCCGCCTGCTTCCCCCGCTTTAACCATGGCAATATACATTTTCGAAAAAAGCACGGGGTGGTCTTCAAGGGCAGATGCCAGCGAGCTTCCTTCTACAATTTTGGCCTTGATTGAATCGAGAATACGTTGGAAGGCAACATGTTCACTTTCCTCTATCAGTATGTCGAAAGCCTTGTCGTAAGGGATGCCTGTGGAGATCAGAATCGCCAGTTGCCTGGTGAATCCGGTAATGATCTCAAATCTGATAGCCGTGCGTTTCTGGGACCCGCGGTAGCCAGGAGTTCCTTTCAACTTCTCTTTTGTTCCTGATATGGTGACCAGGTGAAGTCCCTGTGATTTTATTTTGGCGGCAGCCTGTTTGGATGAGGGCGCATCAATCTTACCCTTTTTATTTTTCCCGCTTTTGTCTATTGCTCGGTATTCGAATAGTGCCATATTCAGGTAATGGGTTGACAGGCGGAACCAGGTGCCCGATATTCGGTTTTCCGTTAAGAAACGAACAACCAGAGCGGCGGAAAAATCTGCCTGACTGAAAAATAGCGGTCAAGGCTATCAGCTGTCAGGCAATGAGACAGAATGGTTATCTTTTAGACGGTATTTGAGTATCGAACCGTTGGGGCATCCTGCTTGTTAAGATAAGTGTCAAACACCATACAGATATTTCTAACAAATATTTTACCGGTTTCGGAAACAGTGAAATGGTCTGAAGCGATTGCTAGCAGTCCGTCTTCCTGAAACGTTTTTAACTGTTCAACTTCAGTCTGAAAACAGTCAGAAAACGATATGTTAAATGCTGCCTCAAATTCAGAAAAGGAGAGATAAAAGTGGCAAATAATCCGCCTGATGACCCATTTGCGCATGATATCATCCTGACTGAGTGCCATTCCTCTACAGGCAGCCAGACCTGTTTCGCTGACCTGCTTCTGATAAGGTTTGATCTGTTTTTCATTCTGCAGAAAATAGTCCCCGATCTCGCTGATCGCCGTCATCCCAATCCCTAGCAGGTCAACATCTGCCTTTGGTGTATATCCCATGAAATTTCGATTGAGGGTCCGGTTCTTCATGGCGATGGCCAGTTCGTCTTCAGGCAGTGCAAAGTGATCCATACCGATATATTCATATCCGGCATCTGTCAGTTGGTGAATAGCCTCAAATAAAAGGGCGAGACGGGTTTGTCGGTCAGGAAGTGAATCGGGGTCGATCTTTCGCTGGTGAATCATCCGATTGGGAAGGTATCCGAAATTATATATCGCCAGTCGATCGGGCCTCATCTGAATAACACTGGAAAGTGTTTTTTCAAAGCTGTTCAATGTCTGGAAGGGGAGGCCGTATATCAGGTCAAAGTTTATTCCGCGAAATCCAAGTGATCGGGCTACCTGCAAGTGCTCATATGTGATCTCTTCACTTTGAATACGATTAATTGCTACTTGAACCTCATGATTAAAATCCTGCACGCCCAGGCTGATGCGATTAAAACCCAGTTCAGATAAAAATGCCAGCTGGTTAGGACGAGTGGTTCTGGGGTCAACCTCAATGGCTATTTCCACGTCTGTCTCAAACGAAAAGGCAGAGCGCATGGTTCCCAGGATTGCCTCAAACTCCTCATCCAGCAGAAAAGTGGGGGTTCCCCCGCCAAAATGAAGCTGGCGCACCTCCTTGTTATTAGAGTGGTACTTTGTAATTTGCCTGATTTCCTTAATGATATGCTCTACGTATGTTGCAGACTGCGCCTGATTTCGGGTGACATGTGTGTTGCAACCGCAATAATAGCAACGATTGCGGCAAAACGGGATGTGGAAATAGAATGAAAATGGTCGCTGGCTCTCTTTCAACGACGCCAGCCATTCCAGCTGCGTGGCACGGTCAATGTCATGCCAAATTGGAGCTGTCGGGTATGAGGTGTAGCGGGGGCCACTAATGCCGTATTTCTCAACCAGGCCGGGAGGGATCCGAAACATATATCTTCTTATCTGATGGTGTCAGTTTAATTAAACAGGTAAGTGAAAAATCGGGGGTGGTGTTTCCCTCCCCCGGAACCGTAACTTAGTTGATCGTTTTCGACCTTTTACTCCGGGAGCGTAAAAATAACCTGTCCCTTTTTGATCTTATGCTGATCCCCTTTATTTACGGCTACCCAACTTTCGTTTTCCAGCACCTGGATGACTTCGGTTTTAGCGAGGGGCGTTGCGTTAAATGTGATGGTCTTGCGAGAGACCCCATTTACAATTTGGGCGTTGACCTGCCTTTCACGGACCAGAATCTGGCGGCCCAGTTTTATCCCGGCGCTCCTCCCAAGCGATATTTTGGCAACCTGGTGTCCACCTCTGGTTTCAAGGATAAAGCCCCTGATCGGGAAATGGGTTTGAACCAGCTGTCTGAACGCTTCGTCCGAGCGTTCAAGCTTTTGTGAATCGTAAAGCGCATCATGCTTGATGATGACCTGTCCACTGCCCGTTGTGAATAAGGTTAAATTCACATTTGCCTTGATATGGTCAATATTTTTGACCATTTTACTCTCTATGATGGTGATCTGCATCTGCGAGACAAAATCCACATTAATGGAAGCACCAAGCTGTATGGCGTCAGCAATATTTCCGGGTTGAAAGTGCCTGTTTTCATCTTTGGCCAGCAGCTGATTGGTTTGCGCTCTGGTCATGACTGAAAAATTGCCATTCTCTTCAAGGGATGAGTGAATGAAATGAAGGATATCATTTAGCCGGGAATCAGTAACCGTCTGGTCTTTGTAAGTAATTAAAGGCAGAAGGATGTATGGGCGCAGCACCAGTTCGTCTTTACTTGGTGGGAACCGGGCATCAATGCTATCAGATTTAAGAATCGGCAGTGTCAGAGGGTTGATTCTTTTTTGTGCACACCCTGACAGCAGGATTGCGGTGCAGAAAAGCATCACGACCAGTAATGGCGCCTTTGCTTTTTTGAATCGCCTTGACTGTGGATATCGTTTCATCTGAGTTTTCTCCCTGAAGGTTATAGGCGCGAGGTTGATGCTCGGGTTAGGTATTTCGTCAATTGCCCTTCACGGACTGCTTTACCTGCACATTCACATGATATCAATCAATGGAATCTGCAATAGATCTTTTTCAACAGATTGCGAATGTTCCTATTATAGCTCGGGTCGCCATCCGGATAAGCCGCCTGTTCATAAACGTTGTTGATCAAGCCGGCTGTCTCTTAAAACAGCATTAACGACAAGCCCATGATGATTGTCGGAATCAGCGCTCCCAGGAAAAGATATGCGGGGGAAAACCCGTCGGGGAAGAATTTCTGCAGGATGGACAACCCGGCAGGATTCGGGGCGTTTGCGATCACGGTCAAACCACCTCCTGTGACCGCTCCGGCAACAACAGCATACTTCATTGACTCGGTCAAGCCTGGAACCAGTGAACTCAAATAGGTAATGGCGGCGTTGTCATTGAATGCTGTCAGTACGGTAGACCCCAACATTAGTGGAACCTCACTCAGACTCCCCAGGATGGGCGCTATCCACCACTTCTGTAGCCCCCCATGAATCACCAGACCCGCCAGGAAAAACCCAACCAACAGGGCTGGTTTTAAATTGGTACGGTTTTGATGGTGTCCAGTGGATTCGACAAATCCAAGAAAGCACAAAAAACCGGCAATAAAAAGCGGCGGGTAGTGTGCAAAATAGACCGTCCACATCAAAAAAAGTACATGAATAACGGTAACCCCCACCGGTACACTGTCCTCTCTCATGTCCCATTTAATCAGCAGTGATGAGCCATTGGACTCGTGTAACTTCTGCAGATGTGCAAATTCACCCTTGAAAATAAAAAAATAGAGTGTATTCGCGAGGAGAATGCCGACCATTGCCTTCCATCCAAAATTCGTAAACATGAATCCCAGTCCCCATCCCCATTTGCTGGCGACCATTAATACTGGTGGTGCCGCAAAGTGTGTCAGTGTGCCACCGACCGATATGTTGACAAAAAGCAGACCAATCGTTGCATAGGCAAATCGGTTGCTCGGCCTTCTGGCATAAAACTCTTTGGCCAGTATCAATGCCGAGATAGTCATGGCTGCAGGTTCAGTAACAAAAGAACCAAGGATGGGACCGACTGTCAATATGGTAAACCAGAGCGCTGCAGGGGATCCTTTTCCCAGTTTCGACACCGCTTTTAAAAACTGCTCTGCAAGACGCATGATAGGACGTGCTGAAGCCAGGGTCATAATGACAACTACAAACATCGCTTCCGTGTAGTTGATGGAACTGAAATATGTAATAGAAGCATTCAGGCCATGGAAGTAAGCGATAGACCAGAATACTGGTAAGACCCACAGACCGAACACAACCTCGATCTCTCCAAAGAAATGGAACAGCTGAGATAAAAAACTCACCTCCTCTATGACGTCACCTGTATATTGAACATCAGCTTTCTTCTGCAGCATCTTTTTTTCATGTCTTTCCTGCAGGCGATGGGCTATATCTTGGAACTTGCCGGCCATAAAAGTGTGAATGATGGCGCCAATAAACATAAGTGTGATTATCAGATTCAATGGTTCCTGCTTGATGCGGTGCAGCAGGATGGAGCTGATATCACTTAAATGGCTGTCACTATAACTTTCAAGAGTCGGCGGGAATTCCACTTTATTCGTATGGGCCCCTGTTGTGGCGATTAACGTAACAGGGAGGATCAAGCTGATAAATAAAATGACGATCCAGTATGTTTTCCGTTTCATACAATGTGCTCTCTTATTCATTTTCTGCGATCTGGTAATTAAAAAAGGGATAGGGGGTGAAGGCCGTTTAAAAGGTCGGATCCGACACAAGAATATTAATGTAAGCGATTGAATATCATGCCGATCGTGAATTCTGGGGCACTGCCACTGAACAGTTCACCTACAATGTAACTGTTTGTATCAGAGAGAATGTCTTAACGGGAAACTCCCCCCTTTTTCCAGGTCGGGTTTTTAAAGCTTTTTACTGCCCGGGCAATATTCCAATAATCCTTGAAAGAGCTGTCAAAGTCAAATCCCGTTGCGTTGTATCAGTAGAATTCCCGTCGTGAGATGCACTAATTCTGAATGGTTCAACAATTAAAGCCATAGGGCAGACTAGGGATACCGTTACTTCACCAGTGAAACAGTGGTACTAAATTTTCATTGTGATAAAACCTTGATGAGCTTGACCATGCAGAAATTCAGATTGTTTTTGTAATTATCATAGGTAGTTGCTGCCTTAAAGGGTATAACCACCTCTTGATTTTCATTTGCTTTATTCGCAATATTTAAATAAACTCATGCTTCGTCAGGCTTCAAACCGGAGAAATTGATGACATGGGTCTACAACTTTGATATTCATCGATCCCGCAAGAAGATCCATTCCTTTTTCAGAGTTGAACAGTTGAAACCACCGCTTAGCTGGTGAGCGTTCTTCACATATTTTTCAAATGTCGTGAATCGAAGACACCATAACGCAATCTATTATTGATCCACTGATTATTAGAGAATCCAAATCCAAGGAGTAAACACATGTGGGATACAGAAAAAACAAAGGCCATTGAATCAGCACTTTCCCAAATTGATCGCCAGTTCGGGAAGGGATCGGTGATGCGAATGAGCGACAAAGCAGCGCAGAATATACCCGTTGTCGGATCCGGCATCATTGGCCTGGATGTTGCTCTCGGTGCTGGCGGATTCCCATTGGGGAGAATCATTGAGATATACGGACCGGAATCCTCTGGAAAAACCACCCTCGCACTGCACGTCGTTTCCGAAGTCCAGAAAGCGGGTGGAATAGCGGCATTTGTCGATGCAGAACATGCTCTCGATGTAGTCTATGCCAGAAACTTGGGTGTCGATATCGATGACCTGCTGATCTCACAACCCGACTATGGCGAGCAGGCACTTGAAATCACCGATATTCTGGTAAGAAGCGGCGGAATCGATGTTATTGTCGTCGACTCTGTAGCTGCACTGGTTCCACGGGCTGAAATTAATGGGGAGATGGGCGATTCCCATGTGGGACTACAGGCCCGCCTGATGTCACAGGCCCTGAGAAAGCTGACCGGAACGCTTTCCAAGTCCAAATGCATGATCATCTTTATCAACCAGCTGCGCCATAAAATTGGTGTCATGTACGGAAACCCAGAAGTTACGACCGGCGGAAATGCACTGAAATTCTACGCCTCAGTCCGTGTGGATATCAGGCGGATCAGCGATATTAAACAGGGCGACAATGTCCTGGGAACTCGAACACGGGTTAAAATTGTTAAGAATAAAATCGCACCCCCTTTCAAAATCATCGAAGTTGATATCATGTTCGGTGAGGGGATCTCAAAAATCGGGTCCCTCCTCGACCTTGCCGTTGATGGAGACATCATTAAGAAAAGCGGTAGCTGGTATTCCTATAATGACGAGCGGCTTGGCCAAGGAAGAGAAAACTCAAAAGAGTTCCTGCTGGAAAACCCGAAAATTATGAAGAAAATCGATGCCGAAGTCCGAAAATCATTTAAAATCCCCTCCTCGACGGATTCCGCTGCAAATCCCGAACCGATAAAAGAAGAAGTGACTGAAACTAAAAAGAAAAAATAACACCTTCCCCCGCTCCAGGGGGATGTCATTTTTTGCTTGATCTAATAAAATGGGGTGGCTATATTAAAAGGACACTTTAGCACTCAACCTTGTCGAGTGCTACCAAACAGAAAATAGATACTTGTGTTAACGGAATGGTTTGACGCAGGTGTTTGTTTTATTGCTTTTTTAGCAAAAAGAATAACCTTTCACGCAAGGATATTTACCATGAAAATAAGACCCTTACATGATCGCGTAATTGTAAAGCGCAACGATGCTGAGACTAAAACTGCCAGTGGCATCATCATTCCGGATACGGCCAAAGAAAAACCTCAGGAAGGTGACGTAATAGCTGTCGGTGCTGGAATTCGAAGAGAAGATGGTACATTGGTGCCATTGGATGTAAAAAAAGGCGACAAGGTACTTTTTGGAAAGTATGCAGGTACCGAAATTAAGATTGACGGTGAAGAGCTGTTAATGATGAAGGAAGACGATATTCTGGGTGTTATCGAGTAGTCGGTATCAACCGAGTTTAAATTAAAATGAATACCGGTGTTTTACAATTATGAATCATCCGGAATTTCTGAACAAAATCTATTACACAGGATGAATAAAAATGTCTAAACAAATCATATTTGGTGAAGCAAATCGTCAAGATATGCTGAAAGGAATAAATCAGCTGGCCGATGTTGTGAAGGTGACTTTGGGTCCAAAGGGACGGAATGTTCTAATCGAAAAATCATTTGGTGCCCCTTTGATCACAAAAGATGGTGTGACTGTTGCGAAAGAGATTGAATTGGATGATAAAGTTCAAAACATGGGCGCGCAGATGGTGAAGGAAGTTGCCAGCAAGACATCTGATGTAGCAGGTGATGGTACTACAACTGCAACTGTTCTGGCTCAGGCAATTTTTCGTGAAGGCGTAAAAAATGTAGCAGCAGGTTCCAATCCGATGGATCTGAAACGTGGAATTGACATTGCAGTACAATCGGCAGTCAAGTATCTGGCTGATACTTCTAGAGCTGTATCCGACAGTAAAGAAATTGCTCAGGTTGGAACTATTTCTGCTAACAGTGACTTGACTATTGGTGGTATCATTTCTGAAGCGATGGACAAGGTTGGAAAAGATGGTGTTATCACTGTTGAAGAAGCCAAGGGGCTGGAAACAACCCTGGATGTTGTGGAAGGGATGCAGTTTGATCGTGGATACCTGTCACCTTACTTTGTGACAGATTCTGACAAGATGGAGACGGTTCTGAAGGATCCGTACATCATTCTGGTTGAAAAGAAGGTCAGCAATATGAAGGACGTTCTTGGTGTTCTGGAGCAGATTGCCAAAGAAGGCAAGCCATTCCTGATTATCGCAGAAGACGTTGATGGTGAAGCGCTGGCAACTCTGGTTGTGAACAAACTGAGGGGAACCCTGCAGTGTTGTGCCGTCAAGGCTCCCGGCTTTGGTGACAGACGCAAGGCGATGCTCGAAGATATTGCCATCCTGACAGGTGGTGAGGTTGTTTCTGAAGATCGTGGTATGAAAAGCGAAGACCTGACTCTCGTACAGTTGGGTACAGCAAAAACAGTAACAATCGATAAAGACAATACAACGATTGTTGATGGTGCCGGTTCCAATGATGACATCAAAGCAAGGGTAAATCAGATTCGTGCTCAGATCGAAGAGACCACTTCTGATTACGATCGGGAAAAACTGCAGGAACGGCTGGCCAAACTGGTTGGTGGTGTTGCTATCATCAACGTTGGTGCTGCAACTGAAATTGAAATGAAAGAGAAGAAAGCAAGGGTTGAAGATGCCTTGCATGCAACCCGTGCAGCGGTTGAAGAAGGAATCGTTGCTGGTGGTGGTGTAGCTCTGGTTAGAGCACAAAAGGTTGTTGATGCTGTAGTCGAAAGTCTGGAAGGTGATCAGAAGATTGGAGCCGGGATTGTGCTGAAAGCCCTGGAAGAGCCTTTAAGACAAATTGTGAACAACGCAGGCCTTGAAGGCGCTGTTGTTGTGAACAAGGTGAAGGAAATGGAAGGCAACAACGGTTTTGATGCTCGGACCGAAGAGTATTGTGACTTAGTGAAGGCTGGGATTATCGATCCGACCAAAGTAACCCGGAATGCTTTACAGAACGCAGCGTCTGTTTCCAGCCTGCTGGTGACAACTGAAGCGTCTATCAGTGAGAAGCCATCCGAAGGCGGTGATATGCCGATGCCACCTATGGGCGGCGGAATGGGCGGAATGGGCGGCGGAATGCCCGGAATGATGTAGTCCCGTTATAAATTTAAAGAGAAAGCCGGCTGATCGCCGGCTTTTTTTTTGCCTTTTTTCTGGTGGGTTTGGTTTTTTGACATCCAGGTAAGAGCAGTGGTTGTAAATGGTGATGGCGTCCGACACTCGTTTTGATCGTTTGGCAGGACCGGGAAGTTGAGAGTATATCCAGGTGCAACGTCATGGATCGAGAGGGTTGTGGTGTTCCTAATAAAGAGTGATTTCGAAAGTCTGCATAAAACTGTCTTTATTATTAGTTTGAAATATGAAATAATCTGTTTTCATCTGTCTTAAAGGGGGGTATTGAACATAGACTCTGGTTTCATTGAGTATCTAAGAGAGAGGAGTAATCTCGATTTGTAAAAATGGGACACATTGAGTACTATTAGCTCAGTTTGGTGAGGTCTCTGCAAGTGTCGAAGACCATGAGATCTCCCCGTATAAAAACAGCTGGAATAGTCTTGTCTTGATGGTATGACCCAGCAGAAAGTCTTTGATGGACCCTGAAGGGACCGATTCAAAATCTGGAAAATAAACCAACAATCGAGAAGTAGTGTGACGATCAGTGAAAAAAACGGATGATCCATATTATTAAAAAAACCATTTATACCGGGAAAAATGTCTGATCAAATCGGTGGCATGGAAGATATGCAAGATATCCTTCACGAATTTGTCGTGGATTCAAAAGAGATGCTGGAGGATATCGAGCCCATTTTAGTTGAATTGGAAACTGACTATGATGAGGAAAAGATAAACAATATTTTCCGCTGTTTTCATTCAATAAAAGGTGGGGCTGGTTTTCTAAATCTCAACAATATTCAGAAAATTACCCATTCGGCGGAAACACTTTTGGACTTATTTCGCAAGGGAAAACTTGAGTTTGCGTCGGATCACCTTGATATTATGGTATCGGTTTGTGATCAAATTATTAAGATCCTGGACCAGGTCTATGAAATGCTGTCAGACGAGGGGTTTGAACAGGAGAATGAAGTCCTGGTTCAGGTTATGGATGATCTGATCGCCGGGAAAAGCATTGAGTTCCCTAAAGCTGCGGCCTCATCACCCCCTGATGATTTTAGCGACACTCTCGATGAAGGAGAGGCCGGGAGTGGTGAAGAGATGGAGATCCCCATCACGGACGAAATGATTGATCAGTTTGTTCAGGAGGCGGAAAGCGGGTTTGAAAAAATCGAAGAGGTACTTTTAATACTTGAAAAATTTGGTTTTGATCAGCAGCTTCTAGATAATGCATTTCGATTGATTCATAGCTTCAAGGGAAATTGCGGCTTCATGAATTTCAAGCATCTGGAGGTGATCAGCCATAGGGTCGAAACCGTTTTTGATGGAATGAAAAATCGTGATATTCCCACCACTGAAGAAAGTGTGACGGTGCTAATCAGGGTACTGGACATTCTACAAAATACCGTTCAGCAGATTGCCCGTAAAGAGGGCTCGGCCATTGAGGGAGTACAGCAATACCTATCCATGATGGATGGCATTGATGGTGTTCCTAAAACGGAGACGGATGAACCCGGAATCAAGGCGCTCCCAAAGAAGGTGGAAGCGCCTCCTGCAGCTGTTCCAGCGAAAGTTGCTGAGGAGAAATCAGCAGTTGCTAAACAGTTACAGACGGATATTCGGGTGAACCTGTTCAAGGTGGACAAGGTTATCAACCTCGTCGGTGAGCTGATGATCGTGAGCCAGATGATTACCAGTAATATCCAACAGAACTCGGATAAAACAGGACGTTCTTCGCACCAGTTGAACAACCTGATTACCGAGTTGCAGGATGTGGCGATGTCGATCAGAATGATTCCGCTTGCCGGGACCTTCCGAAAAATGGTGCGCCTGGTACGGGACCTTTCGAAAAAGTCCGGGAAGCAGGTCCAGTTTGAGACCCGGGGTGAGGACACAGAACTCGACAAAACGGTAGTGGAGCAGATAGCAGATCCTCTCGTACATTTGGTGAGAAACTCCATCGACCACGGCATTGAGCCTCCCAGTGAGAGGGAAGCTGCAGGGAAGTCTCCCGTTGGAAAGCTGATTATTGAAGCGAAATATGAGGGGAATGAGGTTTGGATCAACATTATTGATGATGGCCGGGGATTGGATCGCGATAAAATTCTTTCCAAGGGTATTGAGCGAAACCTGGTTACTGAAGAGGAAGCAAAGGACTGGCCAGATCATAAAGTATTCAAGCTCATTTTTGAGCCTGGTTTTTCGACAGCCGAGAAGATCACCTCTGTTTCCGGACGAGGTGTTGGGATGGATGTTGTCAAACGGAATATTGAAAAAGTGAAAGGGCATGTTGACATTAAAAGCAGCCTTGGGCAGGGCAGTACGCTTGGCTTGAGAATTCCACTGACACTGGCCATAATTGACGGTATGCTGCTTCGGGTCGGAAAAGCTGTTTATACGGCGCCCCTGCTGGCCATTCGTGAGTCCATCCAAGTTAAACCGGAGGATGTCACAATAGTTGATAACCGTGAGGTGGTGATGATCCGGGAGCAGTTGGTACCGGTCTACCGGTTGCACAAGCTGCACAATATCGAACCGCAGTATGAGAAGCTGGAGGAGGCCATTTTGATTGTACTGGAACACCAGGATGAAGTGTTTGGACTAATGGTTGATGAGCTGTTGGGGCAGTATCAGACTGTGATCAAGGGATTATCTGAATACCTCGGGAAAATTCCGGGCATTTCTGGTTGTTCAATATTGAGCAATGGTGAGGTGAGCTTGATTCTTGATGTGGCTGATCTAAGAAGTGAAATTGTTTAACATGCAAAGACTATGATTATTGCGTTTGTTCAAACAAAAGGTGGAACGGGAAAGAGTACCCTTGCCCAGAGCATTGCCTTTTCCAGAGGGATTGCGAAGGCCTTTGATTCCATCTCCATTGTTGAGATGGATCCTCAGAAAACATTGAACAGGTGGTGGCAACGCAGGGAGGAAAACCGGTTCCCGTCCAAGGGTGTTAAATTCAAGCACATTTCCAGCACGGATCGTCAGGTCATTCTAAAAGAGCTTGAAGAGCTTGAACAGAGCAGCGAGCTGCTTATTTTGGATGTTCCTGGGGAAGGTATCAGCAAATTTCATACTCAATTTGCCTGCGCTGTTGCTGACTTGGTATTGATCCCGATGAGAACGTCCACCAACGACGAAGAAGCATTTGTGGATAATCTCTTGCCGATTATTACCCGGATTGTGGACCTGGACGGGGAGACCAGGGATGTATTTCACATTGTCCCCTCATTTACCCATCCGCTGATCAATCGGCAGAATGTCATCGACTATTTTGAGGATTTGCTGCCGGACTTTATCCATTGTCTGAATGCCACCTTTTCATTCGGAACAGCATTTGAAAACTTTTCAAGGGGTGGGAGCAATCTGTATGAGTACGCCAACTCGGTCAAAACGAATTTAAAGCTTTTTGGGCAAGCAAAAAAGGCGATTATTGAAATCGAAACAATAGCGGAAGCAATTATTCATTTACGGTAGATTTATGGGATTACCTTCTAAAAAACAATTACATAAACATCGCAGGGGAACACGAAAGGCACTGGATATACTGGACGCCTTGGGTGAATCAGAACAGCAGGTTGCAGCCTCCGAAGAAGACGGTCAACCAGCATCAGCGAAAAAAAAGGCATCTCCCAGGAAATCCACAAAATCCTCAACGGGGGCAGGGAAGGCGAAAAAAGTAACGAAAAAGGTGGCAAAAAAAGCGACTGAGAAAAAACCTATGGTTGAAAAGAAGGCTCCTGCTGAAAAGCCCCCACAAAAAATAGAGGAAGACAAAAAGAGCGATGAGATTGAAATAGCGTTGGATATGCCTGAAAATTCGGTTGCAGGGGTTCAGGAGAATGAGCCGGTGGACAAGCTGGAAGAAAAAGTTGCTACGAAGAAAACGGGACCGGCAGACAGGTCGGAAGAAAAACCGAAAGAGGACACATCCGCAGTAGCAGCTGAATTTGACATCAGCCAACTGGGTGATCTGGAGGAAGATACCCAGAAGGATCGATTTCTGTCTTTTCGAATTGGGAAGGAAGATTTTGGGATCGAAATAAAGTATGTCACCGAGATCATTGTCATGCAGAAAATAACGGAGGTTCCAAATACGCTGCCGTTCATTAAGGGCGTGATCAACCTTCGGGGGAAAGTTATCCCGGTTATGGATGTGAGAGAGCGTTTTAACTTGGAAACACGGACCTATGATGACAGAACCTGCATTGTCGTTGTCGATGAAAATGAGACTGCGGTGGGTCTGATTGTTGATACAGTTAATGAGGTTATTGATATTCCGGATGAAAAAAAGGATCCCCCCCCATCGACACATTCAGGACTTGAGAACACTTATATTAATGGAATGGGCAAGGTCGGGAAAAGAGTAATGATCCTGTTGGATGTGGAAAAAATACTCAATTTGTAGCAGACACATCACTACGTAGGTTTAGAGTTGATTATATCTGAAAACAATAGTGGGATACAGGCATTTGATTACTATATCAGATAAGGAGTTTAAACAGTTCAGCACGTTTATCTACGATAACTTCGGGATCAATCTGACCGAGGCAAAACGGGCACTGTTGGTTAATCGGTTGCAGAAGATTCTACGCCAAAATGGTTTCACCTCATTTGAAGATTATTTTCAGGCTATTCAAAAAGATAGCACGGGTCACGGCACGAGTGAATTGATTGACGCGGTTTCAACAAATCACACCTTCTTTTTTCGTGAAAGTGCCCATTTTGATTACATGATGAGTATCGCGTTGCCGTATATGGTGAGTCGTTTGCAAAAGCAGAATAGCAAGGACTTGAGGGTCTGGTGTGCGGCGGCATCGAGTGGGGAAGAGCCATACGTTCTGGCGATGTTGATAAAAGAGTATCTGGGGTCGGAGTATGATCAGTGGTCCGCTGGGCTTCTGGCAACAGATATTTCCAATCGCGCACTGGGCATTGCAGCCAAAGGGGAGTATTCCAGTGAGCGTCTGGAACAGGTGCCACCAAAATATAAGTCCAGTTATTTCGATAAAGCAGGCGCAGACTTATACCGTGTAAAGGAAAGCCTGAGAAAGGAGGTCCTTTACAGGCGGTTTAATTTGATGACTGACACGTTTCCGTTTAAAAAGCCTTTTCACATTATTTTTTGTCGCAATGTGATGATCTATTTTGATCACAAGACACGTGATGAACTAGTGAGAAAGCTCTATCAGTTCACCCATCCGGGCGGGTATCTCTTCATAGGCAATGCTGAGACACTCGGACGTGGCAATTGCCCATACCGTTACATCGCCCCGTCCATATACCAGCGTGAGGGGTAGCAGTGAAAACAAAACGGAGAAATAAATAACTGAATTATGCCTCAACAACTCCAAAAAAAAGTTAAAGTCCTGATAGTGGATGATTCGGCACTGGTCCGAAGCATTCTGGAAGCTGGACTGAGTAAGGATCCAATGATAACAGTCGTTGGTACCGCATCAGATCCTTACGTTGCTCGGGATAAAATCCTGGAACTTGGGCCAGATGTCTTGACACTTGACGTGGAAATGCCTCGTATGGACGGTGTTGCTTTCTTGCAGCGCCTGATGCCACAGTTTCCCCTTCCGGTTATTATGGTCAGTGCGTTGACCGAGCGGGGGAAAAAAATAACTATGGATGCTCTGGAAGCGGGCGCCCTTGACTTTGTAACAAAGCCAAGCACTGGTGTCTCTCGTGGTCTGAATGCCATGATGAGTGATTTACGGGAAAAAGTGAAAATTGCGTCAATGGCAGATGTGTCACATTGGCAGAATCACAAGTATGCAAAACTGAAGATTCAGCAGGAAGCACAGGTTTTGTCGGGTGGAACAGACAAGGTGGTTGTGATAGGGGCATCAACTGGCGGTACCGAGGCGATTCGAACGATGATGAAGATGTTCCCTGCTTCGACTCCCGGGGTCGTCATTGTTCAACATATGCCGCCAGGTTTTATCGAGGCTTTTGCGGAGAGTCTGAACAATCAGTCAGCAATGAATGTCAAGGAAGCTGAAACCGGGGATCGGATCATTCCCGGCAGGGTGCTGATTGCGCCTGGAGGAAAACAGATGACAGTATACCGCTCTGGTGGAGTGTATTTGGCGCGAATATTTGAGGGTGAGCGGGTGAATGGGCATTGCCCTTCTGTTGAAACACTGATGAATTCCGCCGCGGAGCATGTGGGGGATAATGCGGTGGGTGTTATGCTGACAGGAATGGGGGGTGATGGATCAAAGGGTCTGCTTGCGATGCGCCAGGCAGGGGCGCGAACCTTTGCTCAGGATGAGAAAACGTCAGTTGTATTTGGAATGCCTAAGGTAGCATATGAAATTGGAGCGGTGGAAAAGCTGCTGCCGATTGATGCTATTGTACCGGCAGTATTGAAATCATTTGAATAATAAGTCGATCAGGTCTGATTAAATGAGCCAAATTAATGTAGGAATTGGTGAGCTTGCTGTTTCTAAAACGAAAGACCAGGTATTGAAAACTTTCGGGTTGGGATCATGTGTGGCAATTGTGGTTTTGGATCCTAAGGTGAGAGTTGTCGGATTGATTCATATCGCGTTGCCGGATTCGACTATCAATCCGGACAAGGCGAAAAAGCAGCCTGGGTACTTTGCCGATACCGGAATTCCGCATCTCATGGCAGAGATGGCTAAGCTGGGAAGCCACCCAAAGGGGCAGGGGTTTATTATCAAATTGATTGGTGGTGCCCGTGTCATGGATCCGAATGAGCGATTCAATATTGGAAAACGGAACATACTGGCAATAAAGAAAATTTTGTGGTCATACAATCTGGCGGTTGTGGCAGAGGAAACCGGAGGCAGCAGCAGCCGAACAGTCGGCGTAGATGTTGGGACAGGAAGAGTTACCATATCACAGGGTTCATAGACATAATAAAGGAGTTTCATGAAAAAAATCATGATTGTTGATGATTCTTCAACGTCAAGAATGTTTGTAAAGAGATGCTTGCAGACGGTACTGGCTGATCAGGGTGAAATAGAGTACATGGAAGCTGAGAATGGAAAGGAAGCTTTGGCTAGAATGAAAGAGTCCCCCGCCGATCTAGCCCTTATTGACCTGAATATGCCGGTGATGGATGGTGCAACCTCGCTGCGTTGGATGAAATCAAGCCCGAAGCTGACGCTGATCCCAGTTGTGGTGGTGACGAGTGTGAACAGCCCGGCAAACAGGGAAGAGTTGTTGAAATTGGGGGCATCTCATGTCTTGAGTAAGCCGATTGCCCCATCTAAACTGATGCCGGTCATTCATGAGATTTTTAATATTCAGGCAGATGACAGCTTCGGCTTTTAGTTCGGCTACACAATAACCCAATAAACACATTCCTTTTATGAAAGACATGAATGTTAGAGAGATACTTGTAGATGCTGTTACCGAAACGATTGAGTCGATGGCTTTCATGGAACTGCTCCCCTCGGATAGAATCAGTCCATATGATGAAAGTCTTATCAGGTTGCGAGTGGAAATTCTGATTAATGCGCCCTTCCCGGGCGAAATAAGGTTGGTTCTTCCCAGGAGACTTGCTGTTCCGTTTGCAAAAAATATGTACAGCCTGGAAGCAGAGGAGGTTACGGACAGCATTATTGAAGATGTGCTGGGTGAGATTGTGAATATCATTGCCGGGCGGTTGATGGCGGATATTCTGCCGGATGATCAGACCTTTCAACTTGGTTTACCCCTGGTGGGGCCGGATGCATTTCTTGAGACAGAAGCCTCCTCACTCGTTATTGAATTTGACGCTGAAGGACTGCCGTTCTGGGTCATTCTGTTCGGGGATGGGTTTCAATCGACAACCTGATCATTCTGCGAATTTCCAGCTGATATCAAATGATCTGAATCAGTTCCTCAACAACCGTGCCGAACCGGCTCAGGAATTCCTCATGAGGGTCCGGTATTTCTGATGCTGCGATCGAGATTCGAATGGTTTCCCGGATACGCTGAGATGAAAGTCCCATTTCTGTCAGCACGGGAGACAGGTTTTTTGTCCCTGTATTACAAGCGCTTCCTGTGGCAACATAAATCTCATGCTGGGCTAGATGATTTAACAGAACCTCACCGGGAACACCTGGGATTGAAAGGCTCATAATGTGAGGGATGGTGTTGGGGGCTTCCATAAAACGTACCCCGGGAATCCGCTTCAGCAGTTGCTCCTTAAACA
>JAOZRE010000181.1 GCA_029940215.1 bacterium
ATGATTTTAAAATTTCTTCAACAAATTTTGAACAGCAACAATCGTATTCTTGCTTTCATTGCCGAACTGGAAGACAAACTGAGCGGCGAATTTATTTTTGATATCAATTACCTTAAAGAAACCGTCCAATCGCTGTCCGAAGAATCATTTTTGATTGTCACCAATCTCAATATTCTGTCTGAAAATCGGTATCCTGAACTGATCGCTGTCCAGAAGGGTATCCAGGCAAAACTAGAATCGATTTTGCTTGGAAAACGAAACACTCCGGATACGCGGTTGATCATTTCCCTGTCGGATATCACACGTGATGATGACGACATTGTTGGAAGTAAGAATGCCATTTTGGGCGAAGTAAAAAGCCATATTCATGCACCGACGCCCGATGGGTTTGCCATAACAGTCAAGGCTTTCCATGACTTCATGTCGTTCAACGACTTGTGGGATAAAATAGAATCCATTCATGCCGCTCTGCCAGCAGGTCATGACAGGAGTCACCCGGAAAAGGAAATTGAAACGCTTTTCAGCTCAGCTCGCCTCAGTCCTCACTTAAAAAAAACCATCAATAAAGAGATTAAGAAACTGATCCGAAAGCATCCATCCGGACAACGTCTGGTTGTTCGATCCAGTGCAATTGGAGAAGATGCCGCAGGGAGAAGTTTTGCCGGTCAGTTTGATTCTGTCCTGAATGTCCGCCCGGATGACGTTTTTGATGCGTTTAAACAGGTACTTGCCAGCCGTTTCCAGTCACTTCCCTATGATACAGAAATTACGGGGGAAAGTTCGGACAGGGAAATTCCCATGGCAGTGGGCGTTCAGACGCTGGTGACTGCAAAAGCAGCCGGAGTTGCTTACTCTCTCGATCCGGGGAACCCGGCCAACAATAGTATCATTATTTCCTCAGTTTATGGCCTGGGAATCCCGGTTGTTTCAGGTACGATGTTGGCCGATTTTTTCAGAGTATCCCGGATCGATCCGACCTGTATTCTCGAACGCAATATTGCGACAAAAATAAAAAAGGTCGTTCCAGCCAAGGGCACAGGTATTGAAACGGTAGATGTGCCCACGGAATTGCAGGGTTTAAGCAGCCTTCAGGATGATCAAATCAGAAAAATCGCTGAATTTACATTTATTATCGACCGGTGTTCAAAACGGCCTCAGGATATCGAATGGGCGATTGATGAAAACGACCATCTGGTCATTCTTCAATGTCGTCCTCTTGTTGTCAGCCAAAAGGTATTGAAAACAACTGAAACCCTGCCCGAGTTGTTAAAACAGTATCCGGTTTTGATCAAGAAGCAAGGATTGATTGCCAACCGGGGTATTGCCATCGGCAAGGTCTGCATGATTACCGAAGATACGAATCCTGAGGACTTTCCCGTCGGTGGGATTGCGGTGACCCGTTATGCCAGCCCCAAGTTCACTCGCATCTTCACGAAGACAGCTGGCATCCTGACTGATGCGGGAAGCTCCACCGGGCATATGGCGACGATCGCCAGGGAATTTGGTATTCCGGCAATCGTCGGTATGGAAAACGTGAGCCAGATTTTACAGGAGGGGATGGAAATTACGATTGACGCTCATGAAAACATCATCTACCAGGGGATTATCCATGAACTCCTGGAGTATGAAAGCAGTGGCAAGGATGTTTTTAGCGAAATGCCTGAATATGTATGCTTGCGTCACATTCTGAAGAATGTTGCCCCTTTAAACCTGATCAATCCTGCCGGCAAAGACTTCACTGCCGGTAATTGCCTGACGTACCATGATATTATCCGCTTTGCTCACGAAAAGGCTATTTTTGAGCTGATTAGTCTGAATGCTTCCGCAAGAAAGTTTAAAGGAATTGCGACACGAGACGTTAAACTGCCCATTCCGCTGGGACTGAAAGCTATCGATATCGGCGGTGGGCTGATCGATGAGAAATCTTGTGGGCGGAAGATTGGACTTGAGGATATCGGGTCGATTCCTGCGACAGCTTTGTTGGAAGGGTTGTCCTCCCCGAATGTATGGCAAACCGATCCTGTAAAACTCGATTTTGGTGATTTCATGTCAAGTTTAACCCGATTGACGATTGAAGACACCCAAACGACAGTTCAAGCGCAGAACCTGTTGGTTTTTTCAGGTGAGTACATGAATTTGAGTCTGCGCCTGGGGTATCATTACAATGTCATCGATGCCTATATATCAGATAACATCAATAACAATTATATCTATTTTCGGTTTGTTGGCGGAGTTACCGAAAACGAACGTCGTTACAGGCGGGCCCAGACCATACGACTCATCCTGGAACAATTCGATTTCAAGGTATTGGTTCAGGGCGATTTGGTGATTGGAAAAATCAAAAAGCGTTCAAAGCTTTATTTAAGAGAACTGCTGGTTCAAATGGGGAAACTGATCGGTTTTACAAGGCAATTAGACGTTAAAATGATATCCGCCGAATCGATCACTGAACAATCACTGCAGTTCTTTCAGCAGTTTCCCATGGGCCATAAAGAGTACCCCCGCCAGGATCTTCAATAAGGCAGCATGACGCTGCGGCTCCACTATATTGCTCGACGGCTGTTGAAAGATGAATTGTGTCGCTCTAATCTGAATCCAACCAAAAAACCGCCGCTCAGCTAGGACTTCTTTGGCAGACACTCCAAAAAGATATTTCGATGGCAGAGGTAACATTTTTCCATATCCAGCTTTCGATAAATGGCTGTTAGGACCTCAGATACAGAATCGAAAATATTTTGTTTGCCGATGGCATCAATATATTGATCTTTGAATAGGATTTTGGCAGCCTCCGCTTTTAATTCCACAAGATAGAGTCCCCCCCCTTTTTTTCTCAATTGAACTGCCTGCTGTACAAGCATATTGGCACCTGCCATATCAATGGAATTAATACCTCCGCCTAATATTAGAATATGTTTGTACTGCAGCCCCTGTTCCTTGATCATTTCAAGTTTTTCTTCCACATGGTGAATGGCGCCGAAAAACAGTGATCCGTCAAGGCGGATAATTTTCAACTGGGGACATTCAACCACTGATTTCCGTTCAAGATTGACGAGATTGCGCCTGGTCTCTTCTGGATCCGGGGCGAGGCTGAATATGTTTGGTTTGGCCGTTCGATTCAAGTAAAAGAACAGAGAAAACAGAACACCGCTGTAAATGGCAAACTCCAAATCCAGGAAGAGTGTTGAAAAAAAAGTGACCATTAACACTAGCGCTTCCGTGCGGCTTGTCTTGATAACGTTTTTTATATGTTTGAATTCAATCAGGTTATAGGCTACAAGCAGGATGATACCTCCCATGGATGCAATCGGCAGGAATGCCATTAGAGGTGCCAGAAAAATAAGGATCAGCAACAGGAAAAACGCTGAAAAAATGGCAGAAAGAGGCGTTTTTGCACCGGCTGAATAATTAATCCCGGTTCTGGTGAAAGATCCGGAGCCGGCATAACTCGAAAAAAAGCTTCCTACGATGTTGGACAGCCCCTGGCCAATAAACTCCTGATTCCCGTCTATTTTCTGCTGGGAAAGTGCGGCAACAGATCTGGAGATTGAGACTGCCTCAATCAATCCCAGTAAGGCAACAGCAAAGGCTTTGGGTGCCATCAGTCGGATTGAACCAACAGACAAATCCGGGAGGCTCATCTGTGGCAGGTATGCGGTAATTTCGCCTACCATCCGAACACCATGGTTCTCACCGTTAAGGAGGATGCTTAGAAGACTGGCGATCAGCATGGCAAGCAGCAGTATCGGTCCTTTTGGAATCATCCGCTTGATGATGATGGCCGAAGCGAGTGTTGCTGCAGCTATAATCAATGTATAAGGGTTAGCGGATGACAGGTTTTGAATCACTGTCCACCATGTTTCAAGGAATGATTCTCCCCTGGGAATCACAATTCCCATCGCATGCTGTATTTGACTGGTGGCAATCAGCAGGGCAGCCCCGGCTGTAAAGCCCATGATCACGTTGGGAGAGACAAAATTCACCAGGGCTCCCAGACGTGCCAGCCCAAAGCCGAATTGGTAAACCCCAGCCAGGAAAGTTAATGTCAACGTCAGTCTGATAAATTCAGCAGAACCAGGCTCAACATGCTGGCTGACAGCCGTAAATACCACGATGGAAATGGCGGTTGTCGGCCCGGAGATCAAATGCCTGGAGGATCCGAACAGCGCAGCGACGATGGGTGTGACCATCGCCGTATACATGCCGTATTGCGGGGGCAATCCGGCGATCATCGCAAATGCGACCCCCTGGGGGAGAACAATGACGGCGCCTGTCAAACCTGCAATCAAATCAGATTTGAGGTTTTTGGCATTTATCAGTGGTTTCCAGGCAAGAAACGGGAACAGACGTAAAACCCACGCATGTCTAGTCATAGAAAAAGTCCTGTTTTAGAACCGATCAGAAGGGAGACAAAGGTCCAAAACTTATGGAAACGCTTTTTACATCCGGCAGTCCATCTGCAATGCGCCTGATTTTCGCTTCCAGGTCATCCCGTTTTTTTGCTGGTGCTTTCAGTGTGACGGACAGTTCCCCGTCTGCAAGGGCAACATTGACTATTGAAGACTCGTCGACCTGTGTCTGCAATTCAGCAATGAAAGCCAGTTCTTTCATCTTCTGCCGGGATTCCGCTGTTGTTTGAAAACAGGGTTGTTTGACGGCACTCAGGATGATTTCAACCGCACTGTCAATGGTCAGCTTCCCAATCTTTAAGACCATATTGTATAAATCGGGGTCCCAGGTATCAATTCCATAAAGATGGAGGCTCCACTGGCGCCGCTCCTCATCATCTGTTGTAATGATTCGCAGTGCTTCCTCCCTGGGAATATTCTCACGCGCCATTTCTTCGAGAACCCTCTGGTCCTTGTTCGCCAGTATTCTAACCTTCAGGACATGGGGGATGCCTTTCAGGAAGAATTGTCCCGCCAGGCCATGATAAACGACATTGTTCTTTTGTAAATGGTGCAGCAGCACTCTTCGAAAATCGGCCACATATTTTTCTCTGCCGCCGATCAGTCGGTCCAATATGGACGGGGCATCGTGCAGTGCCCGAATAAGCTTTACTTCTGGAATGTGCAGCTGTTTTGCGGTCTCCAGAACCACATCCCGGGACAAGCATTCATATCCCAGTCTTGATGCTACTTTTTCAGCAACTTCTTTTCCCCTGCTGTAACTGCCCCTGGAAATGGTGATGATTGCCATGCCTATTTACCGCTGATAGGTAAAAATTATAGATAGGGATCGTACAAAAATAACTTGGCATAAGCTGGCCGCAAAAGTCCCATAAAGACCGGACATTTTGCTGACAGAATGCCAATTAATTTTTGAGCCGACCCTTATACCCACGAGACCCAACATAAAAAACGGATCAGATTCATTTTTGACGAAGTACTCCTTCCCAACATACATGCCCACCCGCACTTGGTAAATAAATCTGGTATAAAATATGGGTGTTCGTAAAATGATAAATACCGTCCGGGAAATAACGATCCCCGCCGCAAGCAGCGGGGTATTTCATTTTTAATCTGGATCCCGGATCGTTGTCCGGGATGACCTGACGCGGCAAGCAGCGGGGTATTAAACCCAAGCTACGCAATAAAACGCAATTCAGCCTGTCATTGTTTAAATAGACAACCATGCGGGATTCCGGCGGTGTCAGAGGTGAATTGAGGAGGGAAAATTCGGAGCAAACAATCCTGTTTCAGGTGATTTTTTTAGGAACCCCCTGATAACAGTGCAGTTGTCTTATTTTTTTGCCTATTTGAAGTAATTCAGCAGTGCATGCAGATTGGTCAACGGATGGGACGGGCATCCGGGAATATAGAGATCCACTGGAATCAAAGAATCCAGACCTTCGGTGATCTCTGGAGATCCCCTGAACGGTCCGCCTGATATTGCACAACTGCCCACGGCAATAACAACTTTCGGATCAGGAATCGCTTCAAACGTCTGGAGCAAAGCTGTTTTCATGTTTCTTGAAATGGGTCCGGTAACGACGATCCCGTCCGCATGACGGGGAGAGGCAACGAAGTTTATTCCAAATCTGCCTAAGTCAAAGAAGGGCGTTGCAAGGACATTTAAATCAGCTTCACAGGCGTTACAGCCAGCTGCAGATACCTGGCGCAATTGAAGCGACCGACCAAATAGTTTTTTGAAATGTTTTTTTGAATGGTCGGCCAGGGCTGGAAGGTTCCCATCCGTAAAAAGATGTTCCCGTATGGATGTTCCGGTTCCAAAATCCGTTGTGAATGTGACGAATTTCCCGTCTGATAATCGTTCGCATCCTCCGCAAAAAACACACCGTCCCAAATCGATGGTCTTCTTTTCAGCATCAATGGCGTCCTGGGGGCACTCGGATGCACACATTTTTACGATGTCATCAGGCGCATCCTGTGTGATCTCCGGGCGTCCGCGATAACGGTCAACCAGTTGAATGTCTGTTTTTGGATAATCTGTGGTCTTGTATCCCTGTTCAAATCTGTTTTTCAGCGTATTGAGCATTTGAAGGACTCTCGTTATGATCAGTAAATGTGCAGTGCATACAGAATATGGGTTGTCATCCCGGATGACAAATTGAAATAAGTTGCTGGGTATATTATAGGTCGAACCCGCAATAGGATAAATTGAAACTCTTATTGTTTAATGGAAAATCGGAAATACCGGTGTCCCTGAGTGACATGGATAAGCCGTTCCAGTTGTGAAAGGAAGGGTCTTTTATTTTATATCGGGCTATCTCTCCGTTATCACCGGTTAAGATACAGTGAGAAAGCTCTCCCCGCCAGGCTTCATTGACGGTTACCACGAACGACCCTGGTGAAAGGTTGAAATTTCCAAAATCAACAGCCTGGGTTTCAATTCTGTTTTCGAGCAGGGTTTTTATCATTTTGATGGACAGCATGGTCTCATCTGCTCTGACTCTCGCCCTTGCGTAAACATCACCGCTTGGCTCGTAATATTCAGGGATCTCAAATTTTTGATAATACTCTGTTGGGAATTCACGCCTGATATCGGATTGAATGCCGCAGGCCCGACCTGCAGGTCCGACAAGGCCAAGTTTCTCCGCATCACCTTTGCTGACGGTTCCGCATCCTTCGAAACGCGATCTGACGCTTGGCGTTGAGAACAGAAGATCGATGACGTGCTTCATTTGCGGCTCAAGTTCATTAATTCGCCTCATGAGTTCGTTTCTGATCTCATCGTCGATGGTAAACCGGACACCACCGGGTCGCACAACCCCCTTGCCGAGGCGGTTTCCGCAGAGAAGCAGGGTCATATTCAGAAAATCCCCCCGCATACGGCCAAAATAGTTGGCTGGTGGCAGGAAAGCGACATCTCCGCTCAAAGCCCCCAGGTCTCCTGTGTGATTGGCAATACGTTCCAGTTCCAGGGCAATGGTCCTGATAATTCTGGATCCTGTATCCGTTTCAACCTGCGTCAACGCTTCCACCGCTTGAGCCATGCCCGTAGCGTTTGCGACAGTGGTATCACCGGCGATACTCTCTACAATAATCGGAAGTCGTTTGCTATCAACATTGGTTAACAGATTTTCGATCCCCCGGTGTTGATACCCTAACTGGATTTCAAGATGGAAGACCCGCTCGCCGATACAATTAAACCGAAAATGCCCTGGCTCAATAACACCCGCATGAACAGGGCCGACGGCTACCTCGTGGACCTCATCTCCATCAACCTGATAGTAATCGTATCGTCCCGGAATATCTTCTGAATAGTCGTTATCAAAAACGTCGGGCTTTCCGGTTTCGTTTGGATGATACCGGACCATTTTCAGCCAGGGGTGTCCCTCAGGCCGTATTCCAAACTGCTCCGCAATTTCTCTCTCAAACAGGTGAAAGGGTTCACATTCATTGGTAAATGAAGGATATGAGTCGGGGGCATCTGTTCCCGCAATCAGGAGTTCATCGGTTCGTAACACAGCCAGAAGCTTAACGGTGCCATTCTCTTTGTATCCAAAATAGTGGACAACCTTCCCTCCCCCTTTGACAATGTTCAAGGCATTTTCACGAAATTCTGCAAATGACAGCTGCGGAATGTCGCTCCTCGGTATCGCACACCCATTCGAAATCTTTAAAAAACCTGTATCCATTTAGAATCCTCCACCAGTAGCAGAAACAGCATCAACGATTGTTTGATATAAGGTATCCGGCATCCATAAACACAGGACGAGAGAGGTAAAAAGGAGTATATACTGGGGCCATATCATGCTGGCGGATTCGTCGATTTTTATCTGAATATCTGGTTCAGCAGCACCAAAGGTGATTTTCATTGCCTGTTTGGCAAATCCTGCAAAAACAACACAAAGAATGACAATAAAGATGATGGTGACAAAATAATGACCTGACTGGAAAGCAGCGACAATGATAAACATCTCGCCGATGAATATTCCAAACGGCGGAAATCCGGAAATTCCGGCGAAACCGGTAAAAAAGGCTATGACGGTTTTTGGCATCAGTTTAACCAGATCCCCGGTCTTTTCAATCAGCCGGCTTCCATATCCAAGCAGAATGTTGCCGGATGTTAAAAACAGAGAGGATTTTATCAGGCTGTGATGAATCAGGCATAAAATAGCACCATAGGCTCCCAATCCGCCGATCCCGGTCCCGAAGGCGATAATTCCCATGTTCTCAATACTTGAGTATGCAAGCAGCCTTTTGTATTCGGTTTGATTCAAAATAAACGTCGCGGCTGCCAGAATGGACATCAGGCCAAAAATGATCAGAATGGTTCCTGAAAAGTCACCCAGCCCTGCGGCCAGCATTATTTTGTTGGTTTTGAAAATACCCAGATAGGCACAATTGAGAAGAACGCCGGACAAAAGGGCTGATGCCGGACTTGGCGCCTCACTGTGTGCATCCGGAAGCCAGGTATGCATTGGTGCCAGCCCCATTTTTGTACCGTATCCGACAAGTATCAACACAAAAGCAGCTTTCAGCCACATGGGGTCAAGATCTTTTGCCCTTGCTGAAAGCGCCGAAAAAGACAGAGGAACATCAACATTTCCTATGTCCATGGCAAGAGTGATCAGCACCGTTCCCAGCAAAGCCATCGCAATACCGACAGAACAGATGAGCACGTACTTCCAGGTTGCCTCAAGAGACGCCTCTGACCGATGAGTGTAAATAAGAGGTGCACTGGCAAT
>JAOZRE010000001.1:0-7545 GCA_029940215.1 bacterium
TGGTTCCGTAAGTTTTACTCACATAAACGCGCTCGCCGTCTCGAACAACGGAATTCCGCCACTCATCCAGCAGCTTCATATGATTCGCTCTCATATACGCTGCCGATTCGATACAACGCCCGCTTTCCTTGATTACCGGCTGTGGTCTTTCTGTTGAGCCACCGATACTTCCCCAGATGGGAAAGGTTACGATGGCTGCAAAAATGATCAACCCGGCAATAATTTTTCCCGCATCATACATGATCAATCCTCCTCCACGCCTAAATACGGTTCCTCACGAAGGTCCATGTCTCTGACTTCGTTTTCGCCTTCCATCACCAGTGCATTGGCTACCATTTCAGTAACCCCGGCAACTTCGACATCGGGAGTCCAGTATTGTGTTAAAGCCAGAAGTGTTGCCCGATCAATCGCGCAGACACAAGCAAGCATATTGACATCATGTTTCTCTTCCACATACTTAAGAGCGCTTGCTCTCGGCAGGGCACCCCGCATGCGAACATCCATAATTTCTTCTGTATTCAATCCACTACCGGCGCCACAACAGTATGTCTGCTCCCGAATAGTGTTTTCCGGCATTTCATGGAAATTATTGCAAACACTATTAATCACATATCGTGGCTCGTCCAACAGTCCCATTGCTCTGGCAGGGTTGCAGGAGTCATGGAAGGTCACGTTGAGGTGGTCATTTCGACTGGGATCCAGCTTCAACTTATTATGCTTGATCAAGTCAGCTGTAAATTCCATGATATGAACCATCTTGGTTGACTTGGCGTTTTCGAATTTGGTTCCAGTGATCGGAGATACCGGTTCTTCAAGAAAATCTGCCGGTCCGTTCATGGTATCCATATACTGATTAACTACCCGCCACATGTGACCACATTCGCCACCCAGTATCCATTTCACACCGAGTCGTTCGGCTTCATGGTACATCTTGCCATTCAGTTTCTTCATGATCTCGTTGGATGTAAAGAGACCAAAGTTTCCTCCTTCAGAGGCATAGGTACTAAGGGTATAATCCAGTCCGATATGCTCAAACAGCATCAGGTATCCCATCATCGTATATACCCCCGGGTCGGCAAACACATCGCCGGACGGCGTGATAAACAGAATTTCCGCACCTTTTTTATTAAACGGCGGATTGATGGTGACCCCTGTAATGTCCTTAATATCTTCACAAAGGGTTTCGATGACCCGCTTGAAGGTATGGGGTTCAATACCCAGATGGTTACCGGTCCGATTACAGTTGGCGACAGGGTCCATAATCCAGTTGATATTAATACCAACCAGATTCAGCAGTTCCCTGGCCAGCATGGTGATTTCAGCGGTTTCATTCCCATAGGGGCAGAATACGTAACACCTTCTACATTCAGTACACTGGAAGAAGTACAGAAACCACTCCTTCACAACATCCATAGTCAGCGGCCTTGCACCGGCAAACTTCTTCAGCAGTTTTCCTGCAATGGTATAATCGTTTCGGTAGATGGACCTGAGCAGTTCAGCCCTGAGAACCGGCATATTCTTAGGATCGCCGCTTCCCAGAAAGAAATGACACTTGTCTGCACAAGCGCCACACCTGACACAGATATCCATAAAAACCTTGAAAGACCGAAATTTATCCAGTCGTTCCCTGAAACCGTTGCTGATTATTTCTTTCCAATCCTCCGGCAGTTTCCAGTCTTCGTCAGCCGGAGACCAGTCACGTGAGTTGGGCATTCCAAGAGCATCTGTTGCCTTGGTCTTAGCACTATAGGCCCAGTTTCCCGGCTTGAACTCAGCAGGCGTATCCATCCAATCTTTAGCAGGCGCCTTCCCTGTCATCAGGGAGGGAGTCTCCTGGATATCCTTTATCAGTTCATCCGGTTGTAGCATTTTTGACATATTATTCCTTTTCTACTGGTAATCCGACGTCTTTCATTTTCTCCCTGAATTCATCTTCGTACTCTTCGTAGGTACGTATTTTGATATCGGGATTCCATGGGTTAATGTGTCTCTGCGCTCTATTGTTATTCGCAAGATTTCTGGTGGGGCTCAGAAAAACGCCTCCCAGGTGCATCAACTTGCTGAATGGAAAGTAGATCGCCAGAACTGATACAAGAAAAAGATGAATATAAAAGATCACGCCTATTCCTTCCGGTACGTTGAAGCTGAAAGTCACCAGTCCTCTGACCAGGTCCTTGATCGCAACAACATCCACGCGATAATAATAGCGCATCAACACACCAGTGGTAGCAATAGCCAAAATCAACAGGATTGCAAAATAATCCGCCGGAAGTGACAAATACTTGATCTGAGGGGAAACAACCCGTCTCAGGAACAAATAAGTCGCCGCAATCAAAATCGCAGCGTCAGTCAAGTAAAATGCCGGCAGAAACGCCATCTGAAACATGCTGTCACCTGCTTCCAGTAGTGTGATTAATCCCGGCACCGGTTCCAGAAACAGGCGAAGATGCCTGACAAGGATCAGCAGAAAAGACCAGTGAAATACCAGTCCGCCCAGCCATAACCATTTACTGGAGCCATATGCAAGTGATCCCTCTCCCGTTATTTCCGCTTTTGTATTCCTGAACAGGGAGCGAAACAGCAGAATTTCCAGTGCCATTCTTCCCAGTACACCCGCCATACCTGATGGATTATCAAGCTTATCATGCTTGATCCAGGGCAGTGTTTTCCCCTGACCTCCCGTAGTCGGTATGCGAAAAGGAACCGGTGCTTTTGCCCAGTACACTACTTTATTAATAAAACCCAGGAGAAAGATTATGAATGCGATGCCGGGAATAATGACGCCAAATAGAGAGTGCATTCCCGCACCATTCACCCCTGCATAAGCAAGCGCTATGAGTGCCAACACTATTAAGAGAGGATTTATAATTTTCATTCGTTCTTACCTCGCTTCGTTTTGTTTATCCATCTCATTTACCCGTCTAATGAGCATATGAGTCTGGTTTTTGTTTTCATTAGCCCGGATCTGATAAAGCTTTTCCTTACAGCTAACGTATATATCGAAAGCAAACAGCGCCAATTGGTCTATCGACTTTTCGATGATCAAAAATTCCCGTGCTAAATCGGTCACCTCCGTCTCTTTTTCAAACAACTTTCTGAGTACCCCTTTCAGATCGAAGATGAAGCTAAGCCCCTGGGAAGGTGCCATATCCTGAACCGCTCTGACCCGGACAATTTTGTCCAGAATCGGCGTTGTTGTTTCAGGATCGATACCCTTAAGGAACTCTTGAAAGAGAAGATCGATATTTTCGGAAATTGTATATGATAAAGGATTAGCAAACCGGTCCTTATTTCGATTCAAAACAGCGAGAGACTCTGCGGGATACGCCTCCATCGTCTTACGAATCCACTCCCGCACAATCTCCGGCTTCCGTTCTGCAAACCTGTCTACTAATTTCATAAATTTTATATAAAAAAAAAGCCTCTCAGATTAAATCGTGAGAGACTTTCAGGGTTGGTAACTATACCATGTCAATCAGTCCACATGGACACTCTTCCATACACTTGCTACAACCAATACATTTATCCAGGTTGAATTCGAAGTGCTGCCCTTTGGGAAGCTTATTGACTGCACTGTCACCGCAGAACTTCCAGCAGTTTTCGCAGTCGAAGCAGGATCCACAGCTCATACAGCGAGCGGCTTCTGCTTTGATGGCTTCTACATCAAACGGAATGATGTACTCATCAAAGTTGGCGATCCTTTCAGAACCCGGTTTTTCACTGATTTCGTTTCTTTCCAGATCAGCGTAGTGCTGCAGATGCATCTTCTCAGCCAGGATAACCGGCATCTCTTCCGGTTTCTGGTATTCAACACCCATCAGAAAACGATCAATATCTTCAGCTGCCAGACGTCCGTCACCTACGGCTTCGGTCACCAGACCCAGACCACGTGTCACATCACCACCAGACCAGATCTTAGCATCTTCAGTCACACGACCGAAATCGGTAGCGGTGGTTGTCCAGTTCTTTTCATTCTTCAATTCCTCGATACCCTCAAAGTCAGCTTCCTGACTGATGGACGGAATTAAAGAGGTCGCTTCAATATCAAACTCGGACCCTTCGATGACGGAGAAACTCGCACGACCACTTTCATCGGGCTCACCCAGTTCCATTCGGACACAGGTCATTCCGGTGACTTTACCGTCGGTAACAGCCAGTTTTATAGGTGTGCAGAGGAAATTAAAGTTAATGCCTTCCTCTTCCGCACCGACAATATCCTCTTCAATGGCTGGCATTTCATTCCTGCTCCGGCGATAAACCAACGTCACATCAGCGCCCAACCGCTTGCAGCTTCTGGCAACGTCCATAGCAGTGTCACCACCACCCACCACAATCACCTTGTCACCGATATTCAGTTCTTCTTTCATATTATGCTTATACAGCAACTCAACACCTGTATAGACATTAGATGAATCTTCACCGTCCAAACCGAGTGACCAGCCAACCTGTGCACCAATTGCACTATAGATGGCATCATAATCACTTTTGATCTGATCAAAGCTGATGTCTTTTCCGATCTTTGTATTGGGCTTGAACTCAACACCCAGATCGAAAATTCGCTGATACTCTGATTGGATAATATCTCTTGGCAAACGATATGCAGGGATACCCCAGCGGATCATTCCACCCGGTTCCGGCTTTGATTCGAAAACGGTCACATCGTGACCTCTTCTAATCAGCTGATACGCACATGAGATACCGGAAGGGCCACTACCGATAATGGCAACCTTCTTTCCGGTTTTCTCGTCAGTGAGTGCTTTCAGTGCCAGATTATTCTGCAACCCGAATTGTCCAATGGACAGTTCCATTTTATTGATACTAACTGCTTTGTCTTTCACTTTCCGATTACAGGCAGATTCACATGGATGAGGGCAAACCCTTCCCATAACAGCCGGCATCGGATTCTTATCTGTCAGTATATACCAGGCTTCTTCCATGGACTCTTCAAATGTTCGTCCATACTCTTCAGCCTGAGCAATATATGTCAGATAACCCCTGATGTCTTCAGCACTTGGACATGTATCTGTACATGGCGGTCGCTTCAACACATACCGCGGCAACAGCGTACTTTGGGACTTCTTCCCGCCGCCGATATGGGGTCTAACTGGTCTTTTAATTTTTCTTACAACGATGGCCATATTTCTTCCTATTTAATAAATTTTCACAATCAAAGAAAATAGGCAGTTTCCAGGCAATTTGAAATTACCATATCCACCGACCATGAATTAATTAGCGATCACCGGAGCGAGTCTGTAACGATTCCCAGTAGAGTCAGTCTCGGAGATTGTACCTGCGATTTATCTGAATTGCCTGCCTGCCAGGTAAATTTCAGTCCAGACGAACAGAGAGTATGTGGATCTATCGCCGATCTCTACAATATCCGAATATTAACAGTGGTAACAGCGCGTCCCCTTCTTCAGGAAAGCACCGCGCCCGAGTCAACTAATCCTGTTTTTCCGAGCAGGAACTACAGGTTGAGTTGCCTTCGGGATCGCACCCATCAGGTGACGTTTCACAACTCTCTTTACTGTCATTTGGATTTAGGAAGATGAACTGTTCGACTCCTTCAAAGTCACGAAAATCGATTACCATCCCCTCTGTACTTTCTGCGGTTTCAGGATCCAGAATGACTTTTACCCCTGATATTTCGCATAAAACGTCACTCTCCCCCTGGATATCAAAACCCATATTGTAGGTCATACCTACGGGATTGGACTTTCTTGCGGATATCCGCAATGACAGTTTTTCGTCACCCATTGTGGCAGCAGACGCTTTAAACTGCGCCGCCGCGCTATCTGTTATTACAAACATACGTTTCCGGTCGATATCTCTTTGGATGATGTTCCGGCTTTACCAGAAAATTGGAAAAGCCGGAACATCAAGCATTATTTCTTTGCAGCAGCCTCATTGGCGGCCATAGCTGCGCCGTCTATGTGAGGCAGTTCAACGAATGAACCGTTGATGTAGGTATAAATCAGTTTTTCAGAGTCAATCTGGATCCGGAGTGCTTCCTTCGCCTGTTTCTTCGTCAAACCTTCATCTCCATATTTCTTAACCATGGCTTTCAGAAGGTCGCCAGGTTTATACTTTTTGTCACCAGCAACTGCTTTCACCATTTCAAACATGTCATCAGCCACTTGATTTAGATCTACTGCCATTTTTCGCTCCTAAAATCTGACATGAGCAGACATATTGTAGGATTTGGTTGCCAATTTATAATCGTCAATATGATATTTGGTAAACGCAAAACCTGTTAATTTAAAAAACTTCGCCCAACCAATCCGTTCGATCATTTCACCCAGACGTTCCCATTTCTTGCCATTATCCTTATAAACCTGGACAATCTTTTTTACTGATTCAACAACTTCCGGCCATCGTGGTGGATTATTCGGGATATAAGGTATTACCATTTTGGTAAACCCGGGCTTGGAACGCGCATTGGCAATTTTACCACCCACCCAGATGGAAACACCATCATTGAGTGCGTCGGCAAGGGGCATGTTGGGGCAGGCTGTATAGCAAGCACCGCAGAACATACACTGATCCTCAATGACCTTCATGGCCTTGACACCATCGACGATATCCTGACGGATGGCACCTGTCGGGCAGGCGGCAATGGTTGTCGGAATCTCACAGATCTGTCCCAGCAGGTGATAGTCAACTTTTGGCGGTCGGCGGTGAATTCCCAAAATAGAAATGTCAGACGCGTGAACCGCACCACACATATTCAGACAGCAAGCCAGTGCCAGCTTCAGTTTTCCGGGGAGGGTTTCTGAGACAAAATCCTCAAAGAGTTCGTCCATAACCGCTTTTACAATACCAGAGGCGTCGGTTGCCGATGTATGGCAATGAACCCATCCCTGTGTATGTACAACGTTGGAAGCAGTTCGCCCTGTTCCACCGACTGGCCAGCCATCATCATTGACTTCCTTAATGATCTTCTCGACGTTCTCTTCCTTATCCGTCAGGAATTCAACGTTGTTGCGGGTTGTCCATCTCAAGAATCCCTCGCAGTACTTGTCTGCAATAGACATAAAGAACCGGATACTCACAGTACTAAGCAGCCTGGGTGAAGCGATCCTGACACTGTAAAGCTTGTCTCCGGAATCAGCCACATGAACCAGAACACCAGGCTTCACAATTTCGTGGTATTTCCACTGTCCGTAATTCTTTTTCATAACCGGGTGCAAAAACTCTTTATAGTCCTTGGCTCCCTGGTCAGTAATTCTTTCTTCTGCCATAATTTCCCTTTAGAAATTGCAAGTTATATAAAACAAAATCGGTATGGTTTATTTGAAACCATCTTATCAGTTGTATTTAATAAACCAAACTCCTGGTGAATAAATCTCTATGTACCATCATCCTCAAGATATTCATCATAGAAGATATACGGATTTTCACGTGGATGGTTGATCATTTCAATGAGCGGCAGCATTTCCACTTCACTATCGGCTTCTTTGAGGAGTCGATCAACTTCCATCACAAATTCACCTTTACCCATTCTTTCCATGAATTCACCGATCCGTTCTTTGTTCTTGCCGTCTT
>JAOZRE010000001.1:7555-20202 GCA_029940215.1 bacterium
ACAAAAGGTTCTTCCAACTTCATAAAGGGTACAATCACAGAAGCGAGCATTGCACCTTCAACAATTGGCGCTTTCGCACCCAGCAGAATCGTTGCGCCCCGGTCATCTCCAACACTCAGCGCCTTGGTCATCTTGTTAATACAGTGCATACATCGCACGCAGTTGCTGTTGTCGATTGTCATCTTGGTGCCGTCAAAATCAATACACTGGGTCGGGCACATCATGACAACTTCTTTCATGATATCCATGTTGCCACTGGCAGCAATTTTTGCTACTTCAGCATCATCGATTTTGATATCATCTCTCCAGGTCCCAATAATGGACATATCAGAGCGAGCGATAGATGCCACGCAGTCATTGGAGCAACCAGCAACTTTGATCTTGTACTTGTAAGGAAACGCAGGTCTGTGCAGTTCGTCCTGATAGTAGTTTGTACATTCACGTGTGATGGCCAAAGTATCAATCATGGCAAATTCACACCGTGCAGGACCGATACAGCAACTCGGTGTTCTCAAGTCAGAACCTGATCCACCCAAGTCCCATCCTTTCTGGGAAATATCGGTAAAAATCGGGTCCAGTTCTTCCGAGCTGGTTCCCAACAGGACCATATCACCTGTTGATCCATGCATGTTTGTCATTCCGGAACCACGCTTGTCCCAGATATCCATGATCTCACCCAAACCCTTGGTGCTGTATACAAAACCAGAAGTCTGGTTCACACGTACCGTATGAAAATGGGCAACACCGGGGAACTGCTCAGGCATATCGACGTAACGGCCGATGACACCAGCACCATATCCACGAACACCGACGACACCACCATGTTTCCAGTGGGTCTTTTTGTCACGATATGACAGTTCAAGAATGTTAATTAAATCTGCAGCCGTAGCACTTTGCTTTGCGGCTCTTCTAATTTCTCGGACGAAACTTGGCCATGGTCCCTTCTCCAGTTCGTCCATCATTGGTGTATCTGACATTAATCCTCTCCAAATAACTGGGTAGTCTCACTATTTAAGATAGCAATTACCCTTTGTTGGCGATTTATAAAAATTTCCCTGAACCCAATTATATTTATAATTTCAACGATTCAGGGAGAGTGGTAATGTGAAGTGGACTAGACGCAACCGGTCGGCTTGGGCAGTCCGGCGATTTTACAGGCCTGCTTGGCAGGGCCTGCGGGGTACAGTTCGTACAGCATCTTTGAAGCATCGCGCTTGGAAAGATCCATATCTTTCATGATGGCTTTGATCAAAATTTTGATCATGGGCGCAATTTGATACTCCTCGTAATATCCTCTCAGGAAGTTGATGATCTGCCAGTGCTTTTCACCGAGCTCAGGAATTTCTTCTGTATCTGCCAGATAAGCTGCAACGTCTTCTGACCAGTCTGTAAGGTCAATCAAGTATCCATCTTCGTCGGTTTCATACGATTTGCCATTTAATTCAAAACCCATATTTATCTCCGTAATGTCTGTTTTTAAATCGTTAGAAAACACACACAAGTTGGTGTTTCCCCCAAATGAACCGCCCATCCGAACATCATTTCCCGACTGATGGGAGATTATCGTACTCTTGCTCTTTTAGTGACCCACTCTACAATAACAACACGAAAACTTGATTGATCCAGGTCACTGATTGGCAGCCATGAAACAAGCTAAGCATTTATTTCATAGCTGCCGAAACATTTCAACTCTAGCCGACCCAGAAACACTGGCTGGCAGGAGTTCTACAATCAATTGGGTTTCCACGGCTCTTGTGATCAGCGATTTCAGCTGAACAACCAACCATCCGCGCAAACTGGAAGAGTGTAAAAGCGATATCCTGCATATCTTTTTCAGGCATGGCGCCACTCTTAATGTCTTTCCAGATCAGATCCAGGGTGATAGTAGCGATTACCGCATCGATATTCACGCAGAATACGTTTTTGGTAGCGCCCACATCGTAAAGCTTTTGTACCAGAATATGGTAAAATTCCTGAAAATGATTGATTTCGTTTCTTTCCTTGAACAATTCACGAATGTGAGTCTCTCGTGGATCGAAGTTAATCGGCTTGCCCTTGAAGACAGGGTGGTTCACACAAGGTACCTTGAAGTACTTCATGTCACCTTCATCCTTGGCTTTTTTCTTCAAAGCTGCATATTTCTCGGCAGCTGCAAGCGCAATTTTATCCATTGCAGCTTCGCTCTCTGCAGCAGATGCTGTGTACGGATCGAATTCGCCCATGTTGTCATTTACATACTTAATGGCTTCGAAACCGTTTCCACCATGATCACGCCCGGTATTAACCATCCAACCGACATAGCAGGAAGCAATGGGATTGCCACCACTGACAGATTCCTTTGAGCCTTTGGCACTAACAGTACCCGGTCCATTTGAAATTGTCAGGTTGAGCATGGCATTCAGTGCAAATAGTTCTTTCTCTTCCGGTTCCCTGTTAAACAGGATCCTGAAACAAACGTCTGAAAAATCCATGTTCAGCAGGCTGAGATCCTCAAGAGATGTCAGCTTTGTCCAAAACGCGTTATTTGGATAAGCCGGAGCTGAACAACCTACAATCACGCCATTCAGGGACAGGTAGGTCCCAAGATCAGCGGCCGTTTCCTGAACAATCTGACGATCAGTCAGGGGCTTCCAGGAAAGTGACAGCAGCATGGCAGCCATCAGAAGGTTCAGTTTGTTAACCTTGTTGTCTGCAGCATACTTGATCGCATACTCAGTAAAAACACTCTTGAGGTTGTTTTTCTCAAGCAGTGCAACAAAGAAATCGAACACTTTGGCGTCCTGGTCACTTGCTTCGCCCTCAGGCATCACACCCTTCTGTTCCAATGCCTTGGCAATGGCAGCGTCGTTGACTGACTTATCGCCCCAGACCTGAGTATAGAAGAGGTCGACCAAGGTGTTGGTCATATCTTTGTAATCCTGGAACAGTTGCTTGTCCCCGTTCATCATCACTGCAGCACCCAGATAAGCGTTGGGCAGTGCGTTGTTGGCACGGGTCTTAACAGCCACTTCCATGTTCTCTGCACCGACAGCGGTATAGTAGTTCAGGATGGCGTTAACCATTGGCATCTCTTCAGCTGAAGGCAGCGCTTTCGTCAGTGCGAAAACGTTTGTTGCAGCGAAATGTTCCTTAACCAAGTCCAGAACAGATACACCATGCACTTCAGTAATCTGTGTCTTCGGACTCATCATACTGGCACCGGACTTATTCCGCATGGATTCTCTTGACAGTTGAGCGCCCACCTGGTTCCCCAGTTTCTTGATCGCGTCGTTATAAGGCGCCATGGCTTCAACTTTTTCCATTTTCAGATTTTCCGGTATATCAACATCCTGGTCATTTACAAACCAGGGCTTCAGGCTGAGGTCACCGGTTGTGGTGAAATCAGGCTCAACACCGATCTCTTTCATGATTGACGTCATGGCTGTCGGAGCATCCTGGATAGAGGCGATACGAACCCCTTTCTTGGTCACTTTCGGGTTGGCCGGATCAAAAACACCGATGCCAAAATATTCGTCAAACCATTTCTCTTTGGCCAGGGCATCATCACCACCACCGGCAATCGCACCGGCATGGCCGACCGCACGTGACAGATTCGCTTTCCAGCGACCGGTAACGCAGCAGACGATGGGCTTGGTGAATTTGAACAGTCCTTCTTCAATCCAGTCCAGAGCTTGTTTTTCATAATATCCGCCTGGCTCGATATACATCATGACACCCTTTGTACGGGAGTCATTCTCTGCAGCATACAGGAATTCCGCCAGGGCAAACTGAATGTAAAGGTCTTTTCCACTGCTCAGTACAGTTGATGTTCCCCAGCCACCTGTTTTCAGATATTCAGGTATGGTTGTACTGAAGTTTCCAGAGTTACTGTAAACAGCAACACTTCCTTTCACGAGACTTTCGCCGGGTGCCTTTCCACCCAAAGCGCCACCCACACGAACCTGCTCCCAAGAGTTTCCAATACCCAGGCAATTCCCACCAAAAACATCAATCTGATTGGCCTGGGCGATTGCACGGATGAACTGGGAATCCTTGACGCTGACTTTCTCCGTCAGGACAACAATCTTTGTCAGTTTCGGGTTATGGGCAATCAACTCGTCTGCTGCTGCTGCAACAGCTGTAGGTGGCAGATAAATCACACCTGTATCGAATTCGATACCGGCATCAACGATTTCCTTGATACTTCCAAAAACCGGGATATCACCGATTTTTGTTTCCATTTTGCCAGATCGTCCATATTGAACGCCTGCAACAATATTTCCGCCGCTGAACTCGTGTGATGTGGGGGTAACACCTTTACTCTCACCACCAAGAATATTCATCACAACACAGCGTGTCTGTTTATTCGCTATCTCTTCTAGACTATTTATTCCCACATAATAGGGGAACGGATTAGTTTGGCTCATAGCTTCTCCAATAAAAAGTGATATATTTTCTGATTAGCATATTCAAAATATTCAATTCATGTCTGAATGAATCGATCTTTCAGATTCTTCTGGTCATTTTTGGGTTAGCCTTATTTCTTCTTAGACTCAAGCCAGGCATCCAGTTCCAACGTATAATTCAGTACACCGATCATACTACTGTCAAATCCAAACATTTTGTAAGGGATCTTCAGACTATCGAGAAGGTCACGAGCGTAGATCATACCCTGAACTACCTGGGGGCCACCACGGCCAATTACGACATGAATATTCGGATTCAGTTTGATATTCTCTCTCAACGCATCCAGCATCGCTTTAAACGTCACAAAGATATCGGTATTGTTTGCCTTACCACCGATAATTGACACAATGTTCGCCCGTGCCAGAAAATGCCGGTAAGAGATATCAGCTATCTCTTTCATCTTCTGATATGGTGGGTTTCCGCCAAAGTCAGATGAAAAGATCGCTCTGTCTCCCAGAACTTCTGTAGCTGCACTGTTGGCACCACCACCAAACATGAAAGGCAGAACCGTTCCTTTGGGGTTGATTTCAACTACATCACTTTGCCCTTGATAGGTACGCAGTTGGTTGATTTCCAGTTCGAAATCGGTGAGTTCAGTTGCGAAAACCTCTGGTGGTAACTTGATACGTGTATGTGCCGGATCATCCTGGTCAAAAGCAGCCTTGACATCGCATGCCACAGGCAATGGCCTTTTTCCTTTCTTCATCCTGATCGGATTCAGCTCAATCATGGTCAATCCATAATTGTTATACAGTTCCCACAGTTTTGGCAATTGCTGCACCAGAGGGCTGATGAAAGCCTTGGGGCAACCCAGCTTAATCAGTGCATCGTTCACATGATACCCTTTCAATCCGACCAACGGATCAAATGAAACGATGGCCTTTTTTTCGGCGGGCAGGTCCTCGACCTCAACACCACCTTCAACGATCAACAGCATCACCGGCTTTCTGGTAATGGTCGATGTTGTCAAACTGAAATAAAGCTCAGCATCTGACTCAACAAACTCTTCAAAGGTCACACCTTTAGCCTTATGTTCAACCGGCCCTTGACTATACTTGGCAAAAAACAGTTCCTTCCGAGCAGCATCAGCTTCCGCATAATTACTGGCAATTTTTACCAATCCGGCCTTTCCTTTCTTACCCGCACTTCCCATAAAAGACGGTTTAATTACTACTTTTCCGGAGTCTTTCATCAATCCTTCGATTTCCTCTTTCGTAGCATCTTCAGTCAGCATTTTAGCTACGGGAAAATCGACCATATCCATTAAAAGCTTTCCGTACTTCAATCCAGTTAGTTGCATTTTTCCTCCCAGATTATTCTAATTAATCTTATGAAAAAATTACCTTACGCCTGAGGCGCGAACAAATATTCTGTATCTCTTTTCGACGACTTCCGATCATTCTGAATAGTTTAAAGTGACGCTAAACGATAGCAGAAGTCGTACAAAATTTGAAGAGTAAACAACGGTTCATAACCCGTCGTTTCTGACATCACTGGCAAACTGCTGTATGAGGCTACCAAGATGTCAGCCTTCCACTTGAAATCTAAATCCTGGCTTTCTGGTCCGGATTCAGAAGAGGGATTGAATCCGGTCCAAACCGGAATTATCATCTCATCTTCCGGTTTTCATCACCCATCATTCGATTTTTTCGACCAATGGGCAACTAGATACAACGTGACATAACGTTAAATAGCGATACCGTTACGCACCAAAAGCTTCCTGCAGGGGTGGAACAGCCTGCTTCTTGCGGCTCATCATTCCATCAACCCAAACCGTTTTCCCTTCCAGTTTTTTACCAAAAGCTTTTTCAACAACAGAGGGATCATCAGACACAACCATCAGATCAGTTCCCTCTTTCATAATATCGGTCAGCATCAGGAAGACAGAGTGTCGGCCGTCGGCTTTCACTTCTTCCACAGCCTTATAAAGATCATCCCGAACATCCTCAATCAGGGAGAGATCGACCAGTTCCAACTGACCAATACCAACTTTCTTGCCACCCATATCAAAATCTTTGTAGTCACGGAACAACAGGTCTTTGGCTGGAACGCCGTCGACAGCTGATTTAGCCTTGAACATTTCCATGGCCAGTGCTTCCATATCCGCAACACCTGCAGTTTTCGCCAGTTCATCACAGGCTTTTTTGTCTTCGTCTGTGCAGGTTGGTGATTTGAACATAACGGTATCACTAAGGATGGCGCAAAGCAGGATTCCAGCAACGTTGGCTGGAATGTCAACTTTGTTTACATCATAGAGTTCTTTTAAAATTGTTCCTGTACATCCAACAGGCTTGGTATAGAAAAAGATCGGCCCGTTCGTAGACACATCACCAATTTTGTGATGGTCAACCACTTCAAGCAATTCGCCATCGGCGAGGTTATCCGGCGCCTGAGCCAGGTCACCATGATCTACCAGGATTACCTGTTTACCAGCAGCATCCGTTACAATTTCCGGAGCTGAAAATCCGAACTTGTCCAGTACCATTTGTGTTTCAGGGTTAAGCTCTCCCTGACAAGCAGCAACCGCATCCATTCCCAGTGATTTCTTCAGTCCGGCATAGGCGATAGCGGCAGTCACAGAATCGGTATCCGGGCTTTTGTGCCCTATTACATAAACTGTCATGATTTGATTCTCCTTTAATTTCTGAAAATTCGTCTTATAAAGTGCATGTCGGGGGCACATTTGGTGCCCGGATAGAAGTGCCGATCAAGCAGATAATGGCTCCATCGACACACCAGGTTCCAGGGCTTACCCCTTCCAGTGATCAATCAGTCACTAGACTTTTTTATGCATCTTGATTTCAACTTTGTCCTTCAATCCTGCATAGTATTTTCTCAGGATAACCAGAACCTCTTCGCGACCAAAATGGTCTACAACTTCAGTTCCTTCAGACAACGCTTTCCGCAACTTGGTTCCACTGAGTTTCACACGAACTGAATCGTCATGAGGACATGTTCTCAGAGACGCCATTCCGTCACAGGTCTTGCAGTAGAATGTCCAATCGATTTTCAGCGGTTCACACAGCAGTCGTTTCGCGTCATCTTCGGGCTGGGGAATCTTATCAAAGATAGTCTGTGCTTCGAACAGACCGTAGAAGTCACCAACACCTGCATGGTCACGACCGATGATCATTTTTGAAACACCGTAGTTCTGTCTGAAAGTCGCATGCAGAAGACCTTCCCTGGGGCCGGCATAACGCATATCGAGGGGATAACCACCTTGAACAACGTTTTCCTTAACGAAATAGCCATTGATCAGTGTGTCAATACACTCAATCCGAACTTCAGCAGGGATATCACCAGGCTTCAGAGAGCCAACCAGTGAATGAATGAAAACACCATCACATACGTCAGCTGCAATTTTAGCCAGATGCTCATGAGATCTGTGCATCGGGTTTCTCAACTGCAGAGCAGCAATTGTTGACCAACCCCTCTCCTCAAAAATCGCGCGGCTTTCAGCTGGTGACATGTATACGCCGGGGAATCTCTCACGGAAATCGCCTTCAGAGAGAACCTTGACGGGGCCTGCCAGGTTAACGTCTTTCTGAGCCATTATCATTTGTACGCCAGGATGATCTTCCATGGCTACTTCCCAGAACTTGCCATCAACACTGTCTTCACCTTCACCCATGTAGCAGATTTCACATTCCCATTTTTTGTCGGCTTCAGTCATTTCGTATTTCTCTTCAACCTTCATAGTGGCCATTGTCTCACCATCAGGGTTGACCAGAGCTACTTCATCGCCAATGTTGATCGCATCAGCATCTGCCTTGTCAGCAGACATGGTCACCGGAAGTGGCCAGAATGTGCCATCTTCAGTCAAGAACTCTTCACAAACACGCTTCCAGGAAGCTTTACCCATGAAACCGTTCAGAGGGCTGAATCCACCAATACCCATCATAATCAGGTCACCATTTTCACGACCTGAAATTGAAAGTTGTTTCAAACCCGCTGCTTTTTTCTTTTCCGCTTCCAGTTCAGCACCTTCCAACAGTGCACAAACCAACCCTTTTCCGCCGTGCGGAGGAATCAAATTTGACATCTTTTTATTCTCCCTATGTTTTTTCTCTAAATGTTTACCGCAGCCTACGGCTGCAGCTCTCCTCGATTAAAAAGACAGATAAATGACGCTCAAACATATTGTCAGTGACAATATGAAAGGTCCTATGTCTGTTCAGGCAATTCTTGTTTGGTCATTTCCAGCAGATTGACTCCAACGCTTTTGCTGCGGCCTGAGTATCTGGAATAAACCAGGGCTGCTGTCCGATAGAACATATGTCCCATTTTGGAATGGGGCGCGTAAGCGAAAAGGAAAAAGACAAAAACAAGATGAAAGTAGTAGATAATGTAGGCCAGGGGATTCAAACCTGCAACGCGAACCACCTGGGCCAGAATACCTGTTGCAATGATGAGAAAAATATCCGTAATAAACATCCACTCAAAAAAGACGGTATTACCGATGATATCGCTGGTCATCCTACGGCCGGCAATCAGAAAAATACCGACAGCGGCTGCCAGGGCACTAATATTTCCCAAGATCTTCACCGGGTGGAGAAATGGCAATGGTGTATCATACCCAAACCATCCAAAGAACTGATTGCCATAGTGAATAATAACCACGCAGGCCGTGGTGATGGCCAGCCCAATCATACCATAAAAAAGTGACATATGGGCAATATTCCTGGGCGCGTTTATGCCACACTCTTTAAAATCCTTGTGTGTCATGATATCTTTAAGCGTATTGACCAACGCCTTTCCCAGTGGTTCCCCGTCAGGTCCCGGCGGATATTGCTCTTTGAGACCCGCAAGTAACTTTGTAACACTCAGGTAGCCTGTTATTATAGCAAAAAGAGCTGTCGGCACAAAGATAAGATCAATAAATGTTACCGGCAGCATTCTGGAAAATATAATCTGACCCTCTGCGAGATTCGGGTCTTTAACACCCAAAATAACAGCTGCCAGAATAACCATGGGGATCAGCAAAAGGCCGATCACTCCACCAATAGACGCAGTTGCCTTTGAGATGAATGATGGAACCGAAACCTCAGCTATTACCATATTTCGGATAGCGGCCATCACATCACCAGGCTTTGCCCCTCTCGGGCATTGGTCTGAACAGTCGTTACAGTGGAAACACAGCCAGGGATCTATATTTTTAATCAGCTTATCCTTAATTCCCCACTGCGCAGAAATCATCTCTTTCCGGGGAAAAGGAGCCCCTTCTGGAGTCAGCGGACAGGCGACGGTGCAAGTTGAGCATTGATAGCACTTATTCAGGTCGCCACCACCTGCTTTCATTACATCCTGTACAAATTTCAAATCCGCATTGATTAGTACTCGGTCTGACATTCGTAAACCCTCCATTTGTTTGGCTTTCGACAATCTTACTTTAAAAAGATACCTTTGAGCTACTCGATAAATCTCTACAGATTGTCAGATAACGTGAGCCACCAGCTTGTCAACAACCTGATGGCGCCGTGAGTGTTCAATCATAAATTCAAGCGTTACATACCCTTGAATGGATTGGGACCGTAGTCCTCCAACTCTTCCATAAAGTCATCGATCAGCTTAGGCAGTATTGGCGCGTCATTCATACTGATCTCAAACTGTTGAATCCTCTCTGATTCCAGAGAAAGTCTTCCGATCGTCTCCTGAACCTTGCCCAGCCGTTCGGCGCAAAGCTCGCTACCTTTAATGAAGTGACACTGATAGTCGTCACCATATTTGCAGCCCAGATACATCATACCGTCAATACCAACAGACAGAGCATCAGAGACGAACACGAGGTTATTACCACCGAGGCAACGCAGAGGAATGAAACGAATATACGGGCTGATTTTCTTTCGTTCCATGGCCAGTTGTTCAAGCGCTGGCATCGCGTCATTCTCGCAAATAAAGGCTACGATTCGAGGTTTCTCATCGTCCTCATCCGGGACTTCAATATTTTTGATCATCTCAGAAAGGATTGAGACACTGTAGTCCGCGAATGAGATAACCCGCTCCGGACAAGCACCCATACAGGTACCACAACTTCGACAGCGGGCCGGATTTGGTAGCGGTGTGCCTTTTTCATTTTCGTCAATGGCTCCAAAGGGACATTCCTCTGTACAGCGTTTACAATCAGTACAACGAGACAGGTCCGGTGACATGAAGGTGAGGTCACCTGATCTTGGATGAACCCGTTGACCCATTTCAGTCATAACAGCAGACTGGATAGCCTTCATGGCGGCACCCGTTGCATCACGAACCGCAAAGTTTTCATCCATGGGCTGGCGAACAGTACCGGCAGCGTAGATCCCCGTTCTTCTGGTTTCATATGGGAAACAGATAAAATGAGAATCAGGGTAGCCATGCTTCAATTCCGGCATGTCCAGGCCCTGGCGATATTGCAGATTCAGAATGGATCCTTCATCCAGGGTTGATGGTACCTGACCAACAGCCAGTACAACCAGGTCTGCTTGAATCTGGATTTGATCGCCCAGAAGGGATTCGTCCACATCAACATTAACGGTTTTGTCAGCTGCTTCGTTCACACCGACCACATTCCCTTTTGTTAGAAAAATACCGGGATCATCCTGCTGTTTTCTATAAAAGGCCTCATATTGACCAGGAGTCCTCATGTCCCTGTAAACAATATAGGCTTTTGCATCACTGTCCAGTTCTCTGACATAGGCCGCTTGCATAAGGGAGGTCATACAGCAGGTATTGGAACAATATGGTAGATGGTTTTCATCTCGAGACCCGGCACACTGTACAAAGACAACACTTTTTGCAGGCTGTCCGTCCTTTCGAACAATGGCGCCGTTCTTGGCCATCTCTTCAAATTCGATGCTGCTGATGACGTTATCGTTTTCAATTCCCAGGTGCGTCAGCTTGCTGGCATCGTAAGGAGTTGCCCCACTTGCCATTACCACGGCACCTGCAGCAAACTCGGATCCAGTAGCATTTTCAAGTTTCACCTGAAAAGCACCGGGTTCACCAGCAATGGAGGCGACGGTACTGGACTTGTGAACGGTAATATTGCCCATCCCTTCTGCTTCGGCAACCAACTCTGAAATATTGTTGGGCATCAAATTTTCGAAGGGGGGCTCGCTGGGGATGATACTCTTGAGGCTGAGGGCGAAACCGCCCAGTTGATCTGATTTCTCAATCAGGTTGACATCGTATCCGGCTTTGGCAGCCTGAACAGCAGCGGTCATTCCCGCTACTCCACCACCAATCACGGCGATACTCTTGTCAGTTTTCTCTTGAATGTATGGCTCCGGCACACTTGTCAACCGTACGGTTGAGGTATACATGCGGACATAGTCCTCACCCGCCATCTGGGTATCTTCATTGACGTTCCCTTCTGCATCCCGAGGCTCAAGAATCCACGCAACCTGTTCTCGGAGCGGGACTCTGATCACAATCGTATCTGCACCCATGTCAAAATCGGTTTGATGATGACGCTTTGAGCAGGCAGCTATAACAAAACAGTTTACTCCTTCATTCTTCTGGTCGTCTTTAATAAGCTGCAATCCTTCCTGACTGCAAAGGAATGGATGGGTTTTACATATCGGGACCTTGTATTCGTTTTTTGCAACCTTCTCCAGCCCTTCAGGATCTATTGACTTATCAATATCGCATCCAGAACAAATATATACACCAATCTTTTTTTCCATGTTTTAATTCCCCACTACAGTTTGGATCGCTTTTAAAGCCGTTCCGGTTGAATCTTGAATTGAGCTGTTAACATCGCCTGGGAATTTTGCAACACCTGCGGACAGGATCCCATGTTTTTGTAAATTGGGTGCAACAAAGCCGTTTTCGTCCAGTTGTACAACGTCCGGCATTGGAACGCCCTTAAGGCTGGATTCCATTCCTGTTGCCAACACAAGCATGTCCACTTCCAGATTCACTTTACCACCATTCAGAATATCTTCTGCTTCCACGACAACACCACCATTCTGGCCTTCAGTTACCTTGGCAACCTTTCCTTTGACCATCGTGATGCTCTCATCCTGCTGAATTTCGGCTGCAAATTCCTCATATTTGCCTGGAGAACGGATATCGATGTAAAAAATGAATATTTTAGCATCCGGATTAGCCTGCCGGATATAGCGTGCCTGTTTGAGTGATGCCAGGCAGCAGATAGATGAGCAGTAGGGCAGGTGGTTTTCATCTCTTGAACCGGCGCATTGAACAAAGGCTACTGTTTCAAT
>JAOZRE010000001.1:20212-24103 GCA_029940215.1 bacterium
AGTAACCTTTCTTATAGTAAATTTATTTAACTTGTATGATTAATGTACATTATTCTTGTTGAGATAAATCGTTCAACTTTTTTCTGGTCTGATGGCCTCAGTATTTGTCCTGCTGTTGGTCCCTGACCATGAGCCAGACGTTCCATCATGACATTATTGATTACGTTTGGTACCTTGCCAAATCCCAGATTATCAATCTTTGATGCGTCGTAAGGTTTCCAACCCGTCGCGTATACAACGGAAGCAACTTCAACCTCTGTCGTCTTGACTTGCATCTGCAGATCAATGGCGTCGTACTCACATGCATCAACACACTTACTGCAAGAAGGGGGGCAGGCTTCCCGGGCTATCACGTAGCGTGCTGGGTGAGCCATTTTATGAGGGAGATAAATCGCCTTATTCGTGTCCATCCCGTAGTTGTGCTCATTTGGGATTTCTGATGGACAGACCTCTGTACATTTATCACAAGCGACGCATTTTTCGTTGACGTATGTTGGGTTGGTCTTGATAGTGACCGTATATTTCCCGGCTTCACCGGAAATCGATTCAACCTCTGAACTCGTCAGTGTATGTATGTATGGGTTCGGCTTCAGTCTTCTTAGGTTGATTTCCAGTCCGCAAAGGGGAGGGCATAGTTTTGGGAAATATTGATAAAACCTGGAAACTCGACCTCCAAGGGTAGGATTTTTTTCAACCAGAATTACGTCATAACCGACCTCGGCTGCTTCCAGGGCTGTTGTCATGCCACTGATTCCGCCACCGATTACTAATATCTTTCCTTTTTGTTCTGCCATTCAATTTCCCTTGTTGTTGGATCGGATAGTTAAATATTGTGGATAATTCTTTTGAGTAACTCGATTAAAACCCGTTTAACCGCTGGAACTAAAATATTTTACTTCCGGAGTGAACTTCTTGGGGTTACCGTCTCACACTAAAAAACAGAGTGCTACGCGGCATAAGAAACCGGTTACCACCCTGCAGTTTTTTCAAACTGGCACCCGTTCATTCTCTGAAAGAGATGTTCGGGTGCCAGCATCGAAATCCCCTAACTATTCAGGGATAATCTGATGATAATCACGCTTGAATACTTTAAACTTGCGTGTGTTTTTATCATAAGTAGAGTTTGTGAAACACTTCCAGTTATCATCATCGATAGCCAGGAAATCGCCACGATAGTAGTAACCAGGATAACGTGTTTCTTCTCTAAACAGAATATGCTGTGCATGAGCTTCAGCAGCAACAATTCTGTGATGGTTTTCCCAAGCTCTCAGAAGCTCATGAAGATCAGAAGCACACATGTGTATTTCGTCTTCCTTCAGCATTTCCAGATAACTCAGGCCTTCTTCCAACATCGTCTTGGAAGTCATATAATAAGTACTTGTTCCACCCATGTACTCATCCATAATCTTCTGCAGACGTTGCTGAACCATAACCGGACGGATATATTCCGGGTTGATGTCAGGATCAGTGGTGTAACCACTGAACTTGGCATATGTTTCCATCGGCAGGAAAACCTCAGCAGCCAATTCGTCAGCTGATTCAGCAAACTCAGGCATTTCAGGATTGTCCATGCAGTATGCAACCATCATCTTTCCAGCTACACGACCTTCAGCATGTGAACCGGAAGAGAACTTATGACCGGAAGCACCCGCGCCGTCACCAGCTGACCACAGCCCTTTAACAGTACTCATCCTGTTATAGCCCCAGAAATATTCTTCAGGGCCGAAATCGCCAGGACCAGATACCCACAGACCAGCACAGCCAGCATGTGAACCGAGCATATAAGGCTCAGAAGGCATCAGTTCAGACGGTACTTTTTCAGGTGCCATGTTATTGGCAGCCCAAACACCTGCCTGAGAAATAGACATATCCAAGAAATCTTCCCAAGCTTCTGCTTCCAGATGCTTCATGGCTTTCTTGTCCAGCGTCTCACCCAGAGTCTGCAGTGCAACGTCTGTATGAATCTTGATCGGGCCTTTACCAGCCTTCATATCGATGATCATCATGTGATTCCGCATACAGGTACCAATGGCGTCAACATACTTACCATAGTATTTCCTGGCTTCATCTTCGTTGGTTACACAATAATCTTCGCCCAGTGCGTTAGTAGCCTTGGCTTTAAAAAGCAGAAACCAAGCACCTACAGGACCGTAACCATCCTTAAAACGGGCAGGTACGAAACGGTTTTCCATCAGAACCAGTTCAGCACCAGCTTCAGCGCCCATGGCATAGTTGGAACCAGAGTTCCATACTGGAAACCATGCTCGACCTTGACCTTCTGCAGTAGCTCGGCCCCTGAAGAAGTTTACACAACCACCACAACCCAGCAGGGCAGTCTTGGTTTTGAAGATATACAGCTTGTTATCCCTGACACTGAAACCTACGGCGCCAGCAATCTTTGTGGGATCATTTTTGTCGTTCAGGACTTTAATGATAAAAACACGCTCAAACAGGTTCTGCTCAACGCCAGTTGCAACACGGTTAGCTTCCAGAGCAGCTTTACCAGCTTCACCTACGATCACTTTGTAGGATTCACCATTGATCATGATCTGCCACTTACCAGAGCGAACTGGTTGGGCACCATCACGAAGAGAACCTTTTCCAGCTTTGGCAGCCTGGTGGCCGTCAAGAGATTCACCTGCATCACCTTTTTTCCAGATTGGGAGTCCCCAGTCTTCAAAGAGATGAACTGAATCATCAACCCAGCGTGCCAGGTCATAAACAAGGTCTTCACGGGTAATTCCCATCAAGTCCTGTCGTACATACTTCACATAGTCAGCTGCGTTATTCTCGCCGACATATGTATTAATAGCAGAAAGTCCCATAGCGACAGCGCCACTTCTATCAACTGCTGCTTTGTCAACCATGGTCACCTTAATGCCCTGCGGGCTCGCCCACTTGTCTGCTTCATACGCAGCACCACAAGCAGCCATACCACCACCGATCAGCAGAACGTCAGTCTCAACGACGACGATCTCCGGCTTTTCAATATGCTCAAAATTATTAACTTTGGGTTCCATTACGCTAACACTCCTAAAAAGGTGTAATGAGTAAAATAAGCGGTGAAATCAAAATATTCAAAAACAGCAGTTACGGGGTTACATAAGTTACGCCTTCGGCCTGCTGTGTGTATAGCCCCTGTTCTTTAATCTTACCGAGATCAACAGCAACAGCTTGAACACCGTCAGTAATTGACAGTGTTCCTTCTTCAACTGTTCGGATCGGGAACTTGAATCTTTTGATCATACCATCGCGGAACTTGACGGTCCACATAATCGTATCCGTACCTCTCATAGGGATACAAGAAGCTCCAAGCGGTGCGAAGTCAGCATAACATCGAACTTCAATGGCCTGCTGTGGGCAAATCTTTACACAATTATAACATTCCCAGCATTGAACCGGCTCTTGGTTCCATGCCTTCATCGTATCCATGTCCAGTTTCATCAGGTCATGAGGACAAATATACATACAAGCGGTTTTGTCCTGGCCCTTACAACCGTCACATTTTTCTGCAATTACAAAACTTGGCATTTAAATTCTCCTAGAAGAGTTCTCGTTTTGCAAAAATGGTTTATAAAAACAATTCTTTATGGTTTTCGCTGTTGTTGTGATCCAACTACGACCTACAAAAAACAGACTTTATTTTACTAAAGTAGATGGCCATGTCAAGCGACTTAGAATGACATAAATCAAGGATTGACACGTAAATCGCTTTATTTCTCCACAATTTCTGTGGTTGTTGACCACTACCCCTTTTTGGGGCGAAGTGGGCCTTCACCAAACAGCACAAATTCCAGCCATTTGAACCCAAACTTCAACAACTCTTCATCATCACCCCTGATCAAGTCGGCCGTCTCCTGGCTGACTTCAAATCGATCTAAAAATGAACTT
>JAOZRE010000001.1:24113-33287 GCA_029940215.1 bacterium
TTCAAAAACAAAATTCCGAAAAGTGTCTTGATCGAAGCTCACCATGATAAAGATATTCATCTTTTGATCTTTATCATCTTTTAATCTCAACGACTTCATTCGCGGAATCATTTCCAGCCATGGTTTATTGAGCTCATCCAGTTCAGCAGCTCCCTGATTGGCCTTCCATTCCGGAATGGTCCACTCCTTATCTTCAAGGTGGCCTTTACACATGTCTTCTTCGATAATAAAATAGGGCTGTGCACTCTGACCTGCTGTCGGGTCCTGGGTGGCCACACCTGTAGGGTAATTGCGGCAGACAACAGGACGGGATTCATAGACAGAGCACCCCTCATCACACAGAAAAATACACTGCCCGGTTTCCTCATCCGACACTGCCAGTTTCAACAACGGGATCTCTGAATCCTTATAGGACTGTACCAGGGTATACCTGGTCAGAAATTCATCAGATCGGATGCCCAACTTTGTCTTCATTCTCAACACATCAAAGGGCGTCAGGACCACATCAATATTGTGGCAACATTCATTAAAACATGAAATGCCAGGATGACATGAAAAGCGAAAGGTATCACCGTCTGCGATGGGCTTTAAGTCAAATTCTCCACGCCTCTCGCCTTTATCTATATTTTGATCATTTTCCATTGATATACATCTTTAAAGATTAATTTTTATACAGGCTATATAAGGATACAAGCATCTAAACATTGATCATTTTCCGGCCTGCCTTTCTAAGGTTAAAATCTTCTTTGAAAACCAGGTATATTTAGCTGATGATCAATCACCCACAACAACCGGTCTACTCCTGAGGTGTCCTCTCGAAACTGCAGGTACCCAGCAAGCCTTGCCTGTAATCGTTCAGTATATGACCACATGTTTTCATGTAGTCGACCTCTCCCCCTTTTTTCAGAAAATTCAACTGAGCACCAATTGACATGATCAACTCCTGCGGTGACAGAGGCCCAGCATCGTTCACGCAATATCGCTTTAAAAATTCGTCCGTTGGATATTGCTGCAAATGACTGATAACAAATATTGCTACCTTCTCTTTCCCGACAATCTCGTCCTTTATCGCATGAATCGCACATAACCATAACCCTTGCTCTTCCGTCTCGATCCTGGGTGGCATAATCCCCGGTGTGTCCAGTAACTCCAGATCTTTGCCAAGAACAATCCACTCCTGTGAGCGCGTAACGCCGGGGCGATCACCAATATTTGCCGCTCTCCTTTTTGTGAGCCGATTGATGATGGTTGACTTGCCCGTGTTTGGAATTCCCAGCAGCATCATCCGCAAAGGGGGTGGATTGATCCCTTTCCTGATGAACTTCTGCCACTTGCCTTCCATTGCCTTGCGGGCCATTTTCGACAATACTTTCAAAGACTTTTCACTAAAAGCATCCACAAACAGAAAGGGATCACTGCGCTGGGAAAACCAGTCCTTCCAGAGACGAGTTTCTGCTTTGTCCGCTAGATTTGTCTTGTTGAAAATGATCAACCGGGGCTTCTGCTTCAGATGCTTTTCAATGGCAGGATTTCCAGATGACAGTGGGACCCGGGCATCTCTGATCTCTAAAACCAGATCAACCATCCCGATTTTGTCCCGGACACCTCTCAACGCCTTGGCCATATGTCCAGGAAACCAGTTTATCCGGCCCTGTCCTTGCGCATTCCCCTCACTTACCTTCTTTTTTCGGCTCATTTTCATTGTCTTTGAAGTCGACTCACGGTCAATAACCATGCCTTGCATTCTGACAGTAGGGCTCCACTTCCATTTTTAAGCCGCATCCTTTAATGCAGTTTAAATTTCCCCCGATTTATACTAAAACGTCCAGAGGTAAACATTCAAAAATCAAGTTTCAATCAATAACCGGGAAAAAACGGGGTTTGACTTTTACAAGTTTTGAAACGAACGTTCATTATTTTGTAAATTTCCTAAATTTTGTGATTTTCACCTGCGATCGCTGGCAGGTTTAACCCGGCTCCTTATTTTGGCACCTGTTAAGACCCTTTATATTTGCAAGTCTTTGTTTTTGTTTAATATTAAACCTGTGCTATTATAATGAACCCCATTTGGGTGTATGAGGAAGTCGATTCATCGGTTTTTCGACCATAAAAACTTATTGATATATTCAAATAATTTGTGGTGTGGTCAGCAAATGGCCTACTACATTTTTTATGTCACTGTATATACTAACTAATTGAAATCTGTTCCAATAAATCATTCAAATTTCTATATAATTTATTGATTTATTGTTTAGGATCATATAACTTTTAAAAAAGGTAGGACCAATTATGTTCAACAGTTAGACGCCTAGCCGTGAGGTAAAAACACGGTAAGGGATTTACGCATCAGAAAAGACTTTTTCTGACAGATAAACCCGCCATTCAACCAGACCGACTAGTTAAAACTCCAAGAGCATTCCCATATGAAAATCTCACCGGCAAACAAAAAGTTTGATCATGAAATCAGAGTTGCCACATTAAAGACATTAGAGTTGTTTAAGGAATTAGCGCACGATCTGTTGTTAGAACTATCAAGGTTAACAACCATACGGACGCTCAAAAAAAATGAAGTTATTTTCGAGCAAGGGGACATTGCATCCAAGTTCACCTTTGTAAACAAAGGACTGGTAAAAGTTATCAGGAGCTTGAAGCCTGGCCAGGAGATGATTTTGCGAATCGCAACCGAGGGTGAGTTTTTCGGTATCTTCGCTATTTTCAGCGAGCAGACCTATGCAGTCAGGGCGGTGACTGAAGGTGAAGTAACGTTAGTTGAAATACCCATCGAGCCGTTCTTCAAGTTTTTGGAAAAGCACCCGGAGATTTACCGAAAGTTCCTAAAATTCAGTAGTCAGAACAGTCAGCAACTTATGCGCAAGGTACCTGAGATGGCACTGACCCGGATTGAATCCCGGGTCGCTAAGATTCTGTTAAATCTGACCAAGAAAATTGGTTACATGGCCGACAATCTGTACCAGTTGGAGATGCCTCTGACCCGCAAGGAGATTGCAGCAATGGCTGGAACGACGACTGAAACGGTTGTCAGGGTTCTTGGCCGCCTGGAAAAGACTAGCGTTATCCAAATGAACAAACACCACATTATTCTGAAGGATCAGGACTATCTTGAGTCACTTGTTGATGAGACAGACCATCTATAGACTGTCCTCAACCCAGCCTCGCACCAACTGTCATAACTCTTTTACAAAGTCATCGGCCAGCTGAAGCAGCTGGCCCGTTGAATTCAGTTGAGGCTTGTCCCAGACAAGTCTCAACAGATGGTTCATGGTAAGTCCGATATTCCTGCCTGCAATCCCAATATTCCGCAGATCGTTTCCCTGTAGCGCCAGATCTTTGATTCGGTAGGGCTGCTTTTGTTTCATAATATCCAGTGCCCGCCTGGAAACATCCACCCCAATCAAGTCATTGATAGCGATCAGTAAAGCGTTTTCATCGATATACTCCGCCTTGCTGAGTAAGTTTTTCAAGACGGTTTCATTTGATAGGTCCTGCTCGGAAAATTCATTCAGCAATGAAACCAGCCGTTTATTCTCTTTACTCAACTTGAGAGCATTAACTGTTTCCTTGATGGAATGAGTTTTTTGATATTGGAAAGCAAGCGGGAGCATATTTCCGGTCTCAACAATGGCTTCTATGACTGCTTTGATTTCCTGCTGATCACCGAAGAACTGGCTGAAAATATGCAGTTTAGGCAGGTAATCGATTAAAAAACGGTTGTCTTTTGGGCCGGGAGCGAGTATTTTTCCAAACTCGTCATAAACCCGTTCAATTGATAGAAACCGACTGTCAAACACTTGGATGACTGCCTTCATTTCTTCAGGATCAAAAGAGAATCCCATAGGCATCAATTTGGAAATCAGGCGACCATAGCGCAGCGCTCTCAGATGATCTTCCTTTATCCGGTCCTCGGCATTTCCAACAAAACGGATCAATTTATCCCTGAAGTCACTGATTCCGTTCTGGCTATCCACCACACGATCCTCGAGGACGTCATATGCCAGTGCATTCAACCGCAAGTCCCTTCTTTCCTGATCTTCTTCGATGGAGTTTGAGTATTCGATCACGGCTTTTCGGCCATCTGTCTTGACATCCTTTCGGAAACGGGTGATTTCAAAGTGGAATCCCTGGAACGGAATAATGAGAGTTCCATGGGTTGCTCCGATAGCGATCACCCGTTTGAAGAGTTTTCTGGATTCGGACAATGGGCAATTTGTTGCGAAATCGAAATCATAAGGGGTTTCACCCAGAAGCAGATCTCTGCAACTGCCCCCGACCAGATAGCACTCATACCCTGCGCCCTTATATATCTCCATAAATTTCCAGATGGTTTCCCGGACTTTACGGGGGAGCGTGGAAAACTGTTCCTTTAAGATACTCATTTCAGGCATGGGCGCTTGCACGGTTATCAACAACGCTATTCGGGTCAATAGATTCAGGACAGAACAGGATATAATCTGTGTCGGCTGATATTTCAGCAGGATTGTCAACCTTGATCAATCAAATTAATGGTTTTATCATAAGTGAATAATTAGAGATTTTCCATGAGCACGCTTATTTATTCCACTGTTTTTTGTGGGTTCTGACAATCAACCAATTAAATAGTCAACCTCCTGACAACATGAAACAGAAGTCAAGACTCGATAAACTAGTAGTTGGCAGGGGACTAGCACCCAGCCGCGAAAAGGCCCAAGCCTATATTATTACCGGAAACATTCTGGTCAATGAGCAGAAGGTCGTTAAACCGGGAAGTCGGGTTCAGAACGATGCCTCCATCCGCTTAAAAGGTGTTGATCATCCCTATGTCAGTCGAGGTGGCTTAAAGCTGGAGAAAGCGCTCAAAGAATTCCAGATTGATATTCAGCATCAGATCGCCATGGACATTGGTTCATCGACAGGTGGGTTTACGGATTGCATGCTACAAAGTGGTGCCGCCTACGTTTTTTCCATTGATGTAGGATATGGGCAGTTGGATTGGAAGCTTGTCACAGATGACCGGGTTCAGAACATGGAAAAAACAAACTTTCGTTACCTGGAAATGGCCGATGTCGGGTCATTTGTTGATTTCATTGCCATTGATGTCAGCTTTATCTCTCTCACCAAAATTCTTCCGAACTGCCTGAATTTTCTAAAGTCTGGCGGAAGCCTGGTCGCTTTGATCAAGCCCCAGTTTGAGGCGGGCAAAGAAAACATCTGCAAAGGGGGGATCGTCAAAGACCCCAAGGTGAGGGCGAAGGTTATCGACACCATCAGGCAATTTGCCGAGTCTCTTTCATTTGAAGTCAGGCAGGTCCTGCCATCTCCCATCCAGGGGAAGAAAAGTGGAAATATCGAATACCTGATTCACCTGACAAAGCCCATTCTGCCTGATCTCGATAGTAAGCCGCTGTTAGACCCCAGCCCATGATGACCGGAAACGTTTTATTTTGACGGATTTCCCAAAGCTCCACTAAGATCGAGACAGCACGCAACCAATAGAGAATGGAGAGCAATTGAAGATATTAATAGCTGGTGCCGGTGAGGTCGGATTTCATCTGATTGAAAAGCTATGTAAGGATGACAATGAGATCTTTGTCGTGGATACACAGCGTGACGTGTTGGATAAGCTGAAAGAAGACTATGATATCCAGATAGATCATGGCAGCATTATTGACAGTAAATTTCTGCACAAGTCCTATCTGAAAGAGATTGACCTTTTCATGGCCATCACCAATTCAGATGAAACCAACATGATTGCCTGTAAGACCGCTTCTGAAGCCGGGGCCAAAAAAACCATTTGTCGCATCAGACAGATCAACTTAAACAGTGAAAAAAAGCAGTTTTCACTGAAATCCCTGGGTATTGACTGGGTGATTAATCCCGTCTCTCTTGTGGCAGACGAACTGTTCAAGCTGGTATTAACACCTAATATTGTTGACGGCCATGAATTTGCTGCCGGTGAGGTCTCGATGACTGGATACCGGATAACCAGCTATTCCAAAATCCTGAACTGTTCGATTGGCCAGCTTGAGGAGGAGCGGTTCAATGGCCGGTTTCAAATCGAGATTATCCAGAGGAAGGACCTGTCCATCATTCCGGGCAAGGCAGAAATGATCCGCCAGGATGACATCGTCTACTTTTTCTATCGGCCCGGGGACTACCAATTGCTGCGAAAGATTCTGGGATATGACCACCTGCAATCCAAATCCAGGCAGATTTTTATCAATGGTGGCGGACATATGGGGTTGCGGGTTGCACTTCGGCTGGAAAAAGCAAATCAGAATGTGAAGGTGATCGAAAAAGATCTGGCACGCAGCTATCACATTTCCGAGAAACTTCAGAAAGCACTCGTCCTGAACTTCGATGGCACCGATCTCAAACAGCTAATTGCTGAGGGAATCGAAACGGCAGACTATTTCATATCAGTCACCGACAATGAACAGGTCAATCTGACTGCTTGTCTTATTGCCCATCAACAAGGCGTCGAGCATACCATCTGCCTGGTTAAGCAGCCTGAGCTTATCCAGATTATCGACCAGAATACACCCATCAGTCTTGGCATCAGCCCGCGGATGCTTACAGCTCGCCATCTCGTCAGGTTTATCCAGGACAGCAGCACTTTTAATTACTTTTCACTGCTGAACAGCCAAATCGAAATCCTGGAAACCCGGGTCACTGAAACAGCCGAATGTCTCGGACAACCACTGTGCATACTGGATCTACCGGAGAACGTTCGAATTGCCATAATTGTCAGAGAGGGCCGTTTTCTGATCCCGGACGGAGAGACCGAACTGTTACCGAACGATATCATCCTCACGATTCTCCACCGCATGGACCGACAGAAGGCGATGGGGGTTTTCAAACAACCGGCTTCAGAAGAGGCTATCTCCTAACACTCTATGCAATACGCCTCCATACTAAAAATGCTGGGCCTGATTACGGGTGTCCTGGCGATTTTCCTGTTAATTCCAACCGTCTATGCGTTTGTTTTGGGGACCAGCGATTTTAATGGGTTTTTATATTCGTTTATCATCGCAGCCGTGACAGGGGCATTACTGGCAATGATCCCAAAATCAAAACACAGCCTGAAGTATCGTGACAGCTATGCCCTGGTATCTTTCGGATGGCTGAGCGCAGGCCTATTCGGCTGCCTTCCCTATTTTATGTCAAACGCCATCCCGAGCTTTACAGACGCGTATTTTGAGTCAATCAGCGGCTTTACCACCACGGGCGCATCCATTGTCTCCAATATTGAAGGGCTGCACCCGGCAACTCTTCTCTGGCGAAGCCTGACACAATGGTTGGGGGGAATGGGGATTATTGTGTTTGCCTTGGCCATCATCCCTTATCTGAATATTGGTGGCATGGGGATTTTCCAGGCGGAGGTTCCCGGTCCGACTGCTGAGAAGCTGACTCCCCGCATTCAGGACACTGCCAAAGTGCTCTGGATGGTTTATCTGATATTCACGGTTGCCTTGATCCTGCTCCTCTGGGCTGGCGGCATGACTTTTTTTGATGCGGTTTGTCACTCTTTTACGACCATGTCAACCGGCGGATTCAGCACAAAAAACAACAGTGTTTCCGGCTTTAACTCCCCCTATATTGAATGGGTTCTGGTTATTTTTATGGTTATTGCCGGGATCAATTTTGCACTTCACTACCGATTTCTGTTCAAGGGACTTAAATTCAAAACGTATACGCAGGATTCGGAACTCGGATTCTACTTTCTTATTATTATCTTCTGTGTTACTTCGGTTTCAGTGACGATATTCATTCAACAGGGTGGCGAATTTTTCAAGACCATTCGAGATGTCTGTTTTTCGGTTGCGTCCATCTTGACTACCACCGGCTTTGGTACCGCAGACTATGAGTTGTGGCCGATTTACGGACAGTTCATCCTGATGTTTATCATGCTTATGGGAGGATGTGCCGGCAGCACAGCGGGTGGAATAAAATCGGTTCGACTCATGCTGGTGCTGAAGTATATGTACACTGAGGTCCTGAAACTGTTGCACCCGAACCTTATTCGTACCGTAAAAATGAGACACGCAGTTGTTGACCGATATGTTCTGGCCAACATCCTCGGCTTTATCTTCATCTATACCGGGGTCATGGTCGTCTCTATCCTACTGGTTTCATTTGAGGTCAAGGATATGGTGACCGCTATTGGCAGTGTGATCGCCAGCCTCAGCAACATCGGCCCCGGATTTGGAACTGTGGGACCCACAGAAAATTATGCACATCTCGGAAATTTCACCAAATGGATTCTATCCCTGGACATGGTAATGGGCCGGTTGGAAATCCTGACCATTTTAATTCTGTTTCTCCCAGGCACCTGGCGAAAATAATAAGGGTATCATGACCGATTCCATGCGTTTTGTTGGTGCCAGCTACATCGGCGGTCATGTGGTATAGACATTTTATAAAGCCGATTGCCAGGTCCCGGTATTTGACAACCTCATTTCCTGACAGGAGATCAACCTGCCCACCTACCCCCTCTGTTCATACTCCTTTTTCGGAAACAGCTTTTCATACAAATCATGAATCCTGTCAAAATGCTCATCCTTGCGAATCAGTGTCTTCTTCCCTTTTTCCTTTGATGACAGGATGATCTTCTCCTCTGTAAAAAAGCGGATGATGTTCTTGTAGGAGATCGTCAGATTTCCTTCCATTGAATTCACCTTGCCCAGAAGCAGGTATTTCTGATGGTTTTCACGAAACAGTGCAATCAGTTTTCCATTGTCCTGCGGAAAAGAAACCTTTTTTGACGTGAGCACCTTGATCGCAACGTAAAATGATTCAAGGAAGGGCTGTAGAATATTGGCCAGCAAACTGATCTCTGGTTCTCTGGCAGGATTGGGCCGAAGCTCCCCTTCAACCTCGGTAATCAAACCCCGATCAAGGGAAAATGAGATCATGGTGTTGATCGCTTCCGTGAAATCATACGACCGCGGAAACATGAACTCATAGCGGAACAGGTTGTCAAAAAAGAGAATATCCTCGAGAAGCGATTCCCGGGTTTTAACCCCCTGTTTCAGCTTCAATGCGATCAAGGAGGGTATGACAAAATGGTGAACGAAGATGTTCTTATAAATATTCAGCCGGATCTTGTCACTGGACTTGAAATAGAAAATATCCTCATCCGGATCCGAGATACACTGTACAGATCCTCCTTGAATCAGA
>JAOZRE010000001.1:33297-71411 GCA_029940215.1 bacterium
ACCCATTCAACCCGCCTTCACTTTCAACCAGGGTGTCCTGAGCCCGTGGGTGAACCGCCTGATACACATCGACCAGGAACTGACTTTTATACAACAGATCATTCCGGTGAAAGCCCCTGTGTTTTTCCGACAACAGGGCGGTGGCTACTACCGGCAGGGCTGATGTCCGGGTATGGGTATTGATCTGGTCCATCACATCCATCCCGAAACTATAGGCCATCTCCCGAAACCCTTCCGTGTCAGGCAGGGGCATCAAGTCGAGCTTATTAAACGACACATAGCGCTCCATCATATCCCGCATGGACATGGGAGGAGCGAACGACACAAAGACCTTTCCAAAGTTCTTCTTCAGCACCTTATACGCATTCAACAGCTCCAACAGATTTTCCTGCTGTTTCTGCGCCCCGTTAAGCTCCTTGATATAGGATGTCTCTTCTGGTATCCGTTCGTATGTAAAAGAGATGGGAACCAGTTGCAGGTCCTTATCGCTGTTCTGCATCAGGTACTCAATCAGGATAGTCAAGATTCCAATCTTCGGAGGGAGATTTTTCCCGGTCCGGGACCGTCCCCCTTCAATAAAAACCTCAAGGGGTATTTTATGATCTAGAAGATAATAGAGATACGTGACAAAGGCTGTTGCATAGAGCGGGTTGTTTCTGAAGGTGCGCCGCATAAAGACCGCACCTGCCCCTTTCAGCATCCGACCGACACCTGTCAGGTTCAGGTTGCTGCCCGCCAGAATGTGGGGTACTTCCATATACTCCTGATCCAGTACATAAGAGAGCACCAGATAATCCAGGTGGCTTCGGTGACACGGCAGGTAGATCACCTGCTTGCCGGCAATCTGCTCTTTCAGAGTTGACAAGCCCTGGATTTCCAGCCCGCTAAATATCCGGTACCAGAGCAGCCGCAGGCTGCGCCTAAGACCGTCAATAACAGTCCGGGAAGGGGTTGCAATGATCTCTTTCAGATACTCCGGCACCGGGTTTCTGTTCAGCCCAACTACTGATTTTTCAGGCGGATATTGCTCAAGGGCTTCAAGGATTGCGGGGTGTTCCGCCAGTTCCTTGATCAGCTTCCGTTGTGAATAGGTGTGCGCTCCAAAATAGGGCTTATTCTTTTTTTCAAGCTTCATTGTTTTTCGTCTGTTGTTGATACGGCCTAAGTGATTTGAATCGGTCCCTGATCAGTCAAGTCGATAATCCGTCCGGGTGGTAGATCCTTCTCAACCAACCCTTGATATCATACAGATATCACCTTTGCCGGATGTCTTGCCGGAGGTATCGGCATCGTTTGTCATCGCACCCCCTTTTTAAATTGGAGAACCCAAAAAGTCAATTCCACGGCTAAAACCGCTTTCCACTTTCCCATATGGCGTATATCCTGTAATCTAGATCTTCAAAAAATGGATGTCTGAGAGAGGATACACACGGTCGGCAACAGAGTCTACGGATAATCATTGTAATCACATGGAAGCAAAAAAGCACACAGCCGAGAATATGTCCTCGGACAAGGCCGGAAATTTTTTAAGGCGAATTATTCACCTGGGTATTAACGGCGGTGGCGGTTTGTCCAGTGCCAGGGATTTGGGGGATCGGTATTTGCGGAATCCCGCATATACAACCAAAATGGAACGCATTGAAGCGCTCGCCAAATGGGAAGAACGAAAGAATTTTACCTCAGGCTTCCTGACCAGCCTGGGTGGTATTATCTCTCTGCCGGTTGCCATTCCCGCCTCCCTGGGTATCAATTGGGTGCTTCAAACCCGCATGGTCGCTGCAATGGCCTATATCGGCGGATTTGACATTGATGACCCACCCGTTAGAATGACCATTGCGCTCTGCCTGCTGGGGAAAAAAGGGAAAAAGCTGTTGAGTAAGGATATCCAGGAGATATCGGATCTGCTCCGCAAAAATACGCTTTCTCAGGTTCCAAAACAGACCATCCAACTGATTAATCAAGCTGTGGCTGGCCGACTAATGCAGGTAGCAACTGCCAAGGGGTTTTCCAGAGTCAGCAAGGCAATCCCCATTCTGGGCGGTGCTGTGGGAGGTGTTCTGGACTACATGTCATGCCGGGAGACCGCTGAATTTGCAAAGGAATTCTTTCAGTTTGACCTGGGCGTTGAGATCAACTACACCGACAATGAGGACGCTGATTGACACCGGCTTGCTGTTCCAGCCCGGCAAAAGTAACCATTCAGTTCAGCAACATCAATCACCTATCTTCATCGTTTCCGGAATGAACCTCCCATGAAAGAAAAGATTCTCTGCATTCAACTCAAACAGATCGGTGACGTGCTGATGATTACCCCTGCGATCAGGGCACTGGCTGAAGCAAATCCCGATGCAGAGATTCACATTCTAACCCAGAAACCGTCTGACCAGATTTTTCAGCACAACCCCAACATCTCAAATGTCATTCTTTACTCTGGCTCCGAAAGCGTCCGTGATACTATTTCCCTGATTCGCCGGATGCGCAAAGAACGTTATACAATTTTGATTGATTTTTTCGGACAACCAAAAACAGCCATCCTTGCAAGACTCTCAGGAGCACCTACCCGCATCGGATTCGACAAACCCGGGCGATCCATTTTCTATACCTATCCCGTTAAAGCCTCCCATACAGAACCGTATTCTGCCCTACAGAAAGCCCATCTGCTGACTGCACTTGGAATTGAACAGGTGAAACCGAAGCTCGAATTCCCTGTCGGCCCTGATGAAGAAGCTGCTGCGGACCGGATTCTGGAGAATATTGGCCGGGACCAGACAAAGCGGCTGGTTTCTGTATCACCGGTTTCCCGGAGAAAATATAAAATCTGGTCAGCTGAAAAATTCGCAGCAGTTTGTGATGCTCTGGTGGATGAGTGGGACGCCCAGATTTTGTTCCTATGGGGCCCGGGAGAGTATCAGTTCATTCGTGATGTGAGGGAGAAGATGCGTCATGCAGCACTGCCCGACTACGATATTCCGACCATCAGCGAGACGGTTGCACTTTTGAAACGGGTGGATCTACATGTTGGCAATGACAACGGCCCCATGCATTTTGCCATCTCAACCAGTGTGCGCACAGTTGCTATTTTTGGAAGGCCGCTGCAGCGGAACTGGACCCCCCCTAACCAGAACCGACACCTAGCCATTGAATTTGACCCCGGTTGCAAGGAAAGTTGTCACTACCCGGATTGTGAACTGGAATGTATCCGCGATGTAAGTGTGGAAACGGTTTTAGGAAAAATCAGGATTCAAATATCCCAAACCGCTTGATGACTTGCTATTCGATGTAGAACACCCAGAGTTCCTTCCCATTAATGCCATCATCAGCTGAGAAGTAAAGCCGACCGTTATATTCCGTCATATATTCCGGCATGAAACCGCTACCGCTATTGATATTACTAATCTGAAAAGGCTTCCCGGAAGGGTCGTCGTCACGATATCCGAACAACTGCGCACCATCAACGCCATTACTTGCCTGAAAAATCAACATGCCCTTGTAGACAGTTAAAAAAGAGGGAAAGGAGCTATATGAGAGGTGAATATTATCCACCATCCAAGTTGAATTGGATATACTGTCGTAAGCCCACAATTCTCGATTATCAAGACTATCCTGAGCCTGAAAGTACAGCTTGCCGTTGTATTCGGTAAACCACTGCGGGTCAGAAGAATCAGAGGAGTTATCATTGATATCATGCAGCAAGTAGCCATTTACTCCGTCGTAATACCAAGGCTCAACCCCGTTTGTTCCGTCATTTGCCCTGAAAAACAGCCTGCTGTCATACTCGATAAACTCGGCTCCAAAGGGCAGAAACGGTATTGATATTGATAGCAAAGTCGTCACAGGTGACGGCGTGGATATCCTATCGTACTGCCAAGGATGATTCCCTGTACCATCATTCGCAGCAAAATAGAGAGTATCATTATATACAGTCATCCCGTCTGCAGATGAATCACCACTTGTATCAATATCTTCCACCAAGGCCGCAGTCGCACCATCGTAAGACCAGAGTTCATTTCCACTATTGCCATCATTTGCTCGAAAATAAAGAACATCATGATAAACTATCAGGTCTTCCGGTATAGAAGAGCCACTACCATTTATATCAATTTTAGATGCAGCTGGCGGATTATCGTTGTACCGCCATAGTTCAATATCACCAGAAGCATCACTGGCCTGAAAATAGAGATCCCCATTATAAACGACTTTTCTCTGAGGAGACGAATCACCAAGACCTCCGTCAATGTTAAGCGCCAATGCCGGTTGGCTCATCATATCATCATACACCCAGAGTTCTTCTCCTGTTGAATTGCAATCATCTCTAGCCGTAAAAAACAGCCTCCCCGAATAAACAACAAAATGCGCTGGGTCAGAGAAATCACCAGGGCAGTAATTATCGCCGTCCACCATTCTCAGTACTGTATCCGGAATATCCACGCTGGTCGGGGTGGGCTGCTCAATTGTTCCCTTTACCGAATAAACCAGGAAATGGGTGGCAAATGAAGGGATAAACATGCTGCCCAGGTTAAATGACAGGGCCGGATCAGATACCGGAAATGTCTGAATGGGGGGTTCTCCTGGCAGCTTCGTGCCTGGGCTGTTGCCCCAGTAGAGGGCGTACCCGGTAATATCGGTTTCATCCAGTGCCCGCATGATCTCTATGGTGCCCCATATCTCAAACTCATTGGTGTTCTGATCCAGGAACTTGATTCCCTGGGCATTATCAGGTGGCCATACACCTTGTCCGGTCTCGAAACCGTCTATCATCATAAACTCCCCTTCAAGGCGATTCAGTGCCAAGTCTTTAGCCGAATTCGTAATCCGGAGTTTATACCTGGTGAAACCGTCGAGGGGCATTTGGGGAGAGAAGGTAAAGGACGTTTTGTCCCCACTCACCATAAAACTCTCCTGTGCCATTGGAACACAGCTTGCGAAATTATCTCGGGACAACTGCACACCACCAGAACACTCTTTTGTGTTGGTGTTGAAACTGACGATAGTAGCCGACGACATGGGCTCGTCAAAGGTGACCGAGATAGAGGTTTCCACCGGAACCCCCATTGAATTGTCAGTCGGGAAGATACTGACCCAATGGGGCGCATTCTGGTCGTATGATTCCACTGCTGCATCGTCTCTTCCACAAGCGACGAAAACGGCACCGACTAAAATCGCCAGAATCAGGCTGGAAATGGTTAAACCTGCTGTTTTATGTTTCATGACCATGTCATTATATAACGATGATGTTTGACAGGAACAGTGTCCTGGTTGTTACTGAAAAATATAAGCCACTTTTACCTTAAAGGCACTCGTTGAGTCACTGTAACTAGCCTCGGCGTTGTTTGCCAGGAAGTAAAAACCGATACTGAGGCCATTGTCAGGAATCCAGAGCACTCCTCCCTGTGTGTTTGTCATGCTGACCTCTTTTATGGAGTCTCCGTTTTCCATCATATCCACTTCCATTTTAATATCTTCGGACACCACCGAAAACAGCAGTCCGCTAAACATTATCTCTGCAGACAGGCGGTTGATATTGGTTGCCGGGTGATAGCTTTCCTGCTCGTCACCATTGAGACCATTTTCCTCTGATTCTGAAAGTGCCAGGGAGTATTCAACCCTGAACTGGGTTCCACCTGGTTGTCCGAGATGCATGGCCACCCCACTGATCAGGTTATTCCATGTCAGATCGACCGCATAGCTGCTCTGCTCTTTGACACGTTCGAATCCGAGGCCAAGATAGAACATGTCCATTGTTTTAACCGAAATGGAGCCGATAGTTCTCAGGGAGTTAGTTGACTCGGAGTCATAGACTTGATCGAAATAATCGAGGGAATCCGTCGATCGTGCACCCAATCCGATGGTCACAAAGTCATTACCCGCCAGGGCGATATTCAATCTGCCATCGTCCGACTGAAAGTTCATGTGCCCATCGAGAGCGGCTGTGAGTTTGACTGTGGTTGTTTTCTGGGAAGCATTCATTTCAATGAAGACATTACCCGCTTTAAATGCCAGGTTTGCGTCCATCCCGGAATCGTCAAACTGGTAGATTTGTTCACCATGCAGATCCCGGGTTCCGCTCCCTTCGTGATATCCAAAGCCAGCAGCCGGTTTTTCGCGCCAGCCTGCTGCCGAAGGCATCAAAACAGACTGTGTCGGATCCATGGACGGTGTTACTACCTGGCTGAAGCCCGGATTCACCAGAAAAACCATAAATCCCAAACCTAATATCAGTTTTTTCCCATTCATCGCTATTTCCATCATTGGTTACCTCATATAATGCCCGTAAGGAACGTCCTTGCCCTCAAACGGGTTTCCCAACTCGTTTTTATTGACTAGATAAAACCAAAACTCAATGTTCCCTGGAAAAACTGGGTTTTCAATTCCTTATCACCTGCAGTCTGGGTCCCTTGCCCTGCGTACACCCCCAGGGTTGCACTCCCCAACTTGAAGCCAAAACCGTATCGATGACTGACATCTATCAGGTCATCGGTTTCCATTTCTATTGCACCCTGGGTGGTATTTCGATATCGGTACGAAAATAGAAAACTGTCAAATAATACTTCCGCTACAGCCTGAACCCGGGTTGTTTCCCGGTGGGGTGATATAGCCGGATCATCAGCGGTTGTTTTAGGCGACGACTCATAAGAAACCTCCGTTCGAAACATCCGCTTCAGGGGATCGCCTAACTGCAGTGCAACACCTGCCAGTATACGGTTCCATTTCCTGGAACTCCCTGATTCAAATTTCTCTGTCACTCGCTGCATACCAGCAGCCATGTACAAATTATCCAGCATTCTCACTGAAAAACTGCCCTCATAAAGGCTTTTATCAATTGAATCTGACGATGCATCCTGATCTTCAATCCGATACCCTATCCCCAGAGTAACATTCTTATCACCCCTGATCGCCAGGCTGAATCTTCCGTCTCCATTCGTGGTTTCCAGAAGTGTGTCGGTCGTGTGATCCCACAGGTAGCGTTTTCCAGGGGTTGCCCAATAGACTTCAGTGATAATATTGCTTGGTTGATAGAAGAACAAAACAGATGAATCGACATTGAAATAGTCCACCTGCTCGGTCTCTCCATCAACTTTAGCAAAAGAGGTTTGACCTCCTATTGCACTACCAAATCTCCAGCCGGCGGCAGAAGACATTTCAACAGGCAGAGCCGCATCCAGCTGAGGTGTCACAACCTGTGCTGAGGCGACGTTTATGGACATGGCAATGGAGATAATCAGTAAATATAGCTTTTTCATAGAGATTATTCTTTCTTTTTGCAGGTGATATCCTCCGAACACGCTTTTTCTCGACAAAACTGTCGCAAAAAAACAAAAATAGGTGTGATTAAAGAAAAGAGCTCGCCTGCAATCTCCTTTTTTAATGAACCACTAAGGACTTGCAATAAAGATGCATTTCAACCGAGATCTATCAAACATTTTTATTATCACTGTTCTTCAACATTTTTTTAAAGCATTCTCCAGTCTGTTCAATGCATTGTTGCCACATCGTCCGGTTTTTCCGGTACCGGCATTCCATTTAATCCATTTATAGGGGTCAACGCTGCCAAGGGTACTGAAAAAGCACATTTTTGTCTCGTCCCCCTTACCAACTAATATAGGCTAATTATTCGTAAAAAGCGAATTCTGGTTTGATCTCCCAAGGGCAAGATTTTCCTCATTCCAGCTTATTTGTATGGTATTTGCACTTATGACTATCTGAACCCGGTTTCTAATTCGTCGAAAAGGGTATGAACATTCCGAACGAAAATGAATAGCAAAATGAATCAAGAGGTGAGACAAAAATCATGAAAAAAACCGCGTTGCTATCAGCACCGTTGCTTTTGATGTTTGCACTGTTTCTCTGGATACCCGATGCCAGCGCCATCAATGCTGTGGCCAGTATCAAGGATATCCAGGGACAGATTGATATTGAAAGGCAACACTCAAAACTTGCTGCCAGAAACGGCTTGATTCTCTATGACAATGACACGGTGGTAACGGGGGATCATTCTAAAGCAACCATCGTTTTCAGGGATGGGTCAATCATTCGTCTATTTGGAAATACACGATTTATGATTGAAAAATCGGTGGAGGCAAAGAAGGGATCCAGGCGCTTTCTGCACAAAATTTTCCTGAAACTGGGGTCCTTCTGGGGTAAATTTTCCAGGAAATACCAGAACACAACGATCCGAACACCTACTGCTACAGCTGGTATCAAGGGCACCATTATTGTCATGACCGAGCAGGATGGCAAAATGGGGATCAGCCTGACAACCGGCGCTGTGACAATAAACAATGACAGCGAAGCGATTACACTGCAGCCGGGACAAATGCTTATGGGTATCACACAACGGGGCTCAATCGGTGATAAAATTCAGAATCTACCTTATCGCCTGATATTCAAATCTGATCATCCCGAAGTGATCATTCCTGGATCAGGGAATGAGGTGGAGATTTTTTTCACTCTCCAAATGGTTCAAAAAACAAAAAATCTGAATGCTTCCCGCACGGGTCCGGTTTATATCAGCCACAGTTTTGACAACATTCGATTTGAGCCGGATATTCATTTGAACGAACGTGGATACGCAAGAATCAAGGCAACCGTCCAGCCATTTCAGGGTAGAGAGCGTTTGAGAGAAACCGCTGAAATTACAGCATTAATGGATGGGGAAACCTTTATTGACGTCGATGCCGGACAGGTAATCCTGGCACTTATCCAGGCAGGGCAGAAAGCAAAAACCCTGAAAGTCGATGTTAAATCGGACAGAATTGAATAACCAGGCCATGGGACCCCGGGCTATCATTTAAAGCATGGTCATGGGGTCCACATCAATCGAAACCCGCACCCCTGATTTTGCCCGCCATCCTTTCTGACTGAAGAACAGGTTTCTGATCACGCCTCTGGCCTTGCCAATCTCATCGCTCTTAATTAGAATTTGCCAGTAGTATCGATTATTGATTTTTTGCAGCGGCGATTCCACAGGTCCCCATACCTGATAATTTGATTGCTCCTCTTTCTGCTTAAGAATCGTACCCAATTCAATCGCGGCACGTTCAACAGCAGCTGGATTCCTGTCACTGATTTTCATCAGGATCTGCCTGACAATCGGTGGATTCTGTAAATCATTCCGCAATGACATCTCCTCGGTATAAAATGCGGAGAAATCGTGCTGAACCGCCGCCTGGAAAGCAAAATGCCCGGGATTGTACGACTGGATCAGGGCCAGGCCACTGCTCTCTTCATTGCGACCGGCTCTGCCTGAAACCTGCGAAACCAGCTGAAAACTTCTTTCAGATGAGCGAAAATCAGGAATATTAAGGCTCATATCCGCAAATATCATGCAGACAATTCCAATATGTTTAAAGTCATGCCCCTTGCTGATCAACTGGGTTCCGATCACAAAATCCACCTGTTGATTGTTGATCTTGTCGATATTTCTTTCCAGAGCACCTCTTTTTCGCACCGTATCCCGGTCCATTCTCAGAAACCTTGCATCGGGAAACAACAGCTTCAAGTCCCGTTCAACCCTTTGAGTGCCAATCCCTTCAAGGTGAAACGACTCTGCTTTGCATTGCGGACAGGCCTTAGGATATCCCTGGCTGAACCCGCAATGATGGCATTTCAACCTCTGCTGAGGACGGTGCCAGGTCAAAGCAATCGAGCAATTTTTGCAGAGAACCGGCTGTTCACAAGACGTACAGGACAAAAACGCGGCATATCCTCTTCGGTTCAGGAATATCAAGGCCTGCTTCTGTTGTTGCAGGTTTTCCCGCAGGCGGCTGACCAGGTACCGTGAAAGATAGAAGGCGCCCTTTTGCCGTTTTTCGTTCTTCAGATCAATCAGTTCAGAAACAGGCAGCGTCTGCTGATTCACTCTGTTTTTCAGTACTAGCAGGGTGTATTTCTGGTTGGAAACGTTAAAATAGGACTCCACAGACGGGGTGGCAGATCCAAGTATCACTACACAGCTGTTGTCATTGGCCATTTTAACGGCAGCGTCTCTGGCATTGTAGTAGGGGCCCTCCTGCTGTTTAAAGGATGTGTCATGTTCCTCGTCCACTACAATCAAGCCGATTTTTTCCAAAGGGGCAAATATGGCTGAACGGGCTCCAATGATGATATCACAGATCCCTTTTTTAATTTTCCACCACTGAACGGTCCGTTCCTTGTCCGCCATTCCGCTGTGCAATACAGCAATCCGGTCCCCAAATCGTTCTCTGAATCGACTGACGGCCTGGGGCGTCAAAGAGATTTCCGGGATCAGAATCAGCACACTTCTTCCACGCTGAATTGTTTCCCTGACAGCATGGAGGTAAATTTCCGTTTTCCCGCTACCGGTAACACCATGCAGAAGAAAGGTCTGATATATATTTTGTTGGATCGCCATCAGAATGTCGCGAATAGCAACCTGCTGCTCATCATTGGGATAGATAAACTGATCAGCGTGAATGGTTGACGATCGGCTTACCATCGGCGCTGGTCGTTTTTCACTTTTCAGCACCCCCAACTTGATAAAACGATTAATCTGGGGCCTGGCTTGTGGAAACTGATCGAGCACATTCACCCGTTTAGTCTCGGGCTCGGATCTGAACCATTCCAGCAGCCGGCTATTCAGGCTGCCTTTTCGAACAGCTACTGTATCACCTATGCCCGTTTGGAAAATCAACCATTCCTCGAGCGTCACTCCTGAATCACCGGGAGAGACAGAATAGTGATATCTGACAGCCTTTTTCTTTTTCAGTCTTGTAAACAGACGGCTGTTTTGATTCCCGTCCCGTCCCTTCATCACATCTGATGCTTTCTTACCATCAAACAGCTGCAACCACTGTTTGTCTTCCGGTGCCAACGAAGGATTGTTAAGCGCATCGGTATCGGCCTGGATAGTTCTGATTATCTTTGGTCTCAGCCCGGCCGGTAAGGCTGCTTCCAGAACTTCACCCCAACTGCAGAGATAGTAACTTGAAATCCATTTCGTAAAATCAAGCATTCTGCTGCTGTAGACCGGCTCATCCTCAATCAGTGCCAGAATCGGTTTGAGCTTTTCAACTTCGGAAGTGGAAAGCAATTCAACAATTACCCCGATCATTCTTCTTGACCCCACCGAGACCAATACACGCAGACCAAGATGTGTCCTCGCTGTCAGTTCGTCCGGTACCAGATAGTCGTAAGGTGAGGTAAACGGAATATTTAAGGCAACTTTGACGATCATGCAGTTTATTCAATCCTGAAGAATTTCCAAATCGAACTTCCAAGAGAAAAAGCCGCAGAATAGGCTCCAGATCAGAAGGATTGTACGCTTTTTTTCCATCAACTCCCATACTTTTATCCCTTGCGGTTATTCAGTCATAACACTGTTTTGAATATTCCGGCTACTTGCGATATTCACCGGAAAATTGTATTATCCTCTTATCACATAGTTAAAAAACACAATAAAAAAAATGTGTTACGTGTTCGATACCCATAATATTTAATCCAGAGAACAACCAGATGCCTGAAGAAATCCTTCCCGGACTGTATCGTATTGAGGTCCCCCTGCCAGATAGTCCCTTAAAAACACTGAATTCCTACATTATTACAGGGCCTGATCGGAACCTGATCATTGATACCGGATTCAATCGGGATGAATGCCATGAAGTGATGTTGGAGGGGCTTGGTTCCTTAAAAATAGATCTCAACCGGACCGATTTTTTCATCACCCATCTGCATGCCGATCATTTTGGCCTAGTCGATCGACTCAAAACTGACAGCAGCACTATATTTTTCAATCGTCCGGATGCCGAAATCCTGGATGGGTGGGACGGTTTCGACCATATGTTCAGCTACGCTGCCAGTAACGGTTTCCCAGAAATTGAACTTCGCAATGCATTTGAAAGTCACCCGGGAAAACGTTTCGGCACCACGTGGATTCCAGAATTGAAAATTTTGGAGGATGGCGACATACTTGAGGTGGGCGGATATAAGCTGACCTGTGTTGAAACACCGGGGCATACGCTGGGTCATACCTGCCTCTATGAAGCTGAGAAAAAACTGTTCTTTTCAGGTGACCACATCCTGGGCGATATCACACCTAACATCCAGGGTTGGTCTGATCAGCAAGATATGTTGAGGCACTACCTTAAAAGCCTGGAAAAGGTTTACTCATATGAGGTCGATCTGGTCCTGCCGGGACACCGTAGTTTGTTCCCCGGTTTCAAAGAACGTATCAATGAATTAACGGATCATCACCAGAAAAGGCTGGATGAAATCCTCTTGATTCTGGATCTCGGCCCCAGACATGCTTACGGCATCGCATCCGAAATGAAATGGGACATCAAGTGCGATTCATGGGAGCAATTTCCAGTGCCCCAGAAATGGTTCGCCACGGGAGAAGCCATCGCTCACCTGCGATATCTGGAAGAATCCCACCAGATTGCAAGGGATGAAAACGCTGCTGAGACTACTTATTCTTTAGTCAGCTGATTGCATAAAACATTTGCCTGAATTTCAGAAACAGGTTACAAAATTAGAAAGCAGCTGCTGTAATTGACAATTATCACAACCCTTTATTCAAGGGCTTTCGGGATTGAATCTTGAAGGTGCTGCCATTCAAGATCAAGCCGACTTTAAGACCTCAAGACACATGATTAGGATTAACAGACAGATTTTCGAAAGACTGCAGTCCTCTGTAGAGTTCTTTCAGGGTTTTACAGACGCGGATCTACATACGTTTTTGAAATTTATGAACCCCGAACGGTTCAAAGATGGGGATACCATCTTTGAGGAGAATGTATTTGGTTCCAAGATGTATATTCTCATCAATGGTAACGTAGTGATCAGCAAGCGTATCGGAAAAAAGAATGGTGTCATGAAGGAGACGGAACTTGCGGTTCTCAACCCGGGCGAATGCTTTGGCGAAATGGGGCTGCTTGACCAACGCAGGCGTTCGGCAAAGGCCACCTCCAGGGGAAACTCACTGCTATTTTCAATCACGGATGAAATGCTGACCCAGATCTCCGGAACCCGTAAATATTTTACACTGGCTTATAAACTGTATCGGAACTTTGCCAAGGTACTGGCTATCCGGCTGCGAGATTCAAACCTTAAGGTTGTCGATCTCGAGTCGAAAACCCGAGACAGCAGGTGGACTTGATCCATCTGAAACGTTTCGAATTAGAGCAAATCGCATATTGATCAGCGTGTGGTAATTAAATCAACACGGAGTTGACAATCATAATCATTAGAAAAATTTTTCAAATAATCATCGTCACCGCCGCGGTCGGTCTTCCCCTTTCCTCTTTTACCGATCTGGATTGGGAAATAGTCGCAGCCATTACCGGACTTATTTTCCTGCTAATGGTTCAACTGCAGTTTATCCTCTCCAGAACCCGGATAAATCGAGGGCGCCCAACAAGTCAAAAACCGGCACCGAAAAAACCGACCAAGGCGGCCACAGCTCTCCCCGTCAGGAAAACCGGCCTGAAAGGAAAAGCTATTGACCCAAGCCTCTTCTCCAAATTTCAGGAGAATCTGACCCAATCCACGGGACCAGAAGCTGAGAAAACAGACGGCAAGGACGAGATTATTCTGTCCATCTCGAACAAGGGAAAATCAAAAAATCTGAAAAAAACGCCAAAAACACCTCCAGCCGACACCATCAGAGTCAAAAAAAGTCCGCCATCAAAACCTGCAGGTGGTCAAAAGGCTGACGAAACGCTGGCGAAAGATATCTCGGTTGCCCCCATCGGGCCCCTCTTTGACGATATTCGAGAGCCCCCCGAAGTGTCATCTGGAAAAGTTGACCCGGTCAAACTACCAGCCAAGAAACTGAAGACCCTAGGCATGCCACCAGAAAAGGTCGCTGAAACCATAAAGGAAACACCTTCAACCATCGAGGCTCCTCTGGCTTCCAACGAGGTCCTCACATCAACTGATTTTGAACCAGATAAGGAGACAGCCGAAGACGAAGCGACAATTACCCTCTCCCTGGCAAAAGGCTATTTCAAAAAAAAGGAGTTTGGAAAGAGCCTATCAGCTCTGCAACAGTTTCTTGATGAACCGGATCAGGGCAAACAAACTTCGGACTTACTCGCCGAAATGGTTCAGATGCAAGGAGAATGTGAGCTTGAGCTGGAAGCGTATGAAAAAGCCTCAACGCATTTTCAGGATCTTTTTAAAAACCATATCAACAATGTGCACCCGCAATACCTGAATCGGTTGGAGCAAGTTATCGAGAAATTTGTCGAGGCGGATCAACAGAAGCATGCCGTCCACTTCCTGTTTACAGCCCTGAATGAATTCAGACAGCTGCATGAGTTCCACAAAATGGATGACATCTACGCGGAGATTGAATCCGCCTATCATCAAAAACAGGACCTGCCACGCCTGACGCAAACCTACCAAAACCATCTCGCCATTAAAAAAACCATCAAGGATTTTAAAGGACAACTGGATATTCTGGATCACCTGGGGAAGTTGCTGTACGATCAGGGGGACGACGAAGGGTCCAGGAAATGCTACGAGCAGCGGTTATCTATTGAGAGTCAGATGGAGAAATCCTGAGGAATAACCAGCCGATATCCCGTTTAACCCTGTGAACCGAAATAGTCGCTCAGAAATTGACGTTTGAACTCTTTGAAGGTTCCAGCAAAAATCGCTTCTCTGGCTTTTTCCAGCAGTTGTTTGAAGAACCAGAGGTTGTGATAGCTGTTCAGCCTTGAGGAGAGGATTTCATCTGATTTGTAAAGATGTCTCAGGTAAGCGCGAGAGTAGTTTCTGCAAACATCACACCCGCAATCTTCATCTATGGGGAGCCCGTCTTCCTTATATCGTGCCTGTTTGATTGACATTGGCCCTTTAAAGGTAAAGAGACCGCCATTTCGAGCGTTTCGTGTCGGCAATACGCAGTCAAACATATCAATGCCGGATTCAATGCTGTTGATCATGTCAACCGGGTCCCCCACTCCCATCAGGTACCGAGGTTTGGTTTCCGGGAGATCAGGCGCAATCATCGAGACGATTCGATTCATGATTTCCTTCTCTTCACCCACACTCAAGCCCCCGATGGCAAATCCATCAAAATCCGTCTCCATCAGCATCTGGGCAGACTCTTTCCGAAGATCGTCGAAGTTCGCCCCCTGAACAATACCAAAGAGATTATTTTTCGTTGTTCTGGCATTGAATGAGCGAACCGCCCATCTTCCGGTCCGCTTGATGGATTCTGCCGCAGCTCTTTTATCAATCGGGATCGGAAGGCACTCGTCCAGGACCATCATGATATCAGATCCCAGATTTTCCTGGATGGCAATAGCCGATTCCGGTGTCAGCACCTTTTTACTGCCGTCCAGATGGCTTTGGAAAAATGCGCCCTCTTCCGTTATTTTATTCAATTTCCCGAGGGAAAAAACCTGAAATCCGCCACTATCAGTAAGGACCCCCCGGTTCCAGTTCATGAAATCATGCAGGCCGCCAAGCCGCTGTATGATTTCGTCACCCGGGCGAAGATGAAGATGGTAGGTATTTCCGAGGATAAGGCGATAACCGATTGTCTTAAGTTCATCAACCGTGATCGCCTTAACTGTAGCATTGGTCCCGACAGGCATGAATATGGGCGTTTCAATTTTCTGCCCATGAAGATGGAAAAAACCCGCGCGGGCGTTTCCATCTCTGGCTTCCAGTTTAAACTGCAACTTTGAGCGATTCAATATCGATGCCTCATTCCATTAACCTGTTGGAGACCATTACAGATTGACCTTTTCTCTAGAAAAGCAAACTAGAAAATGGTCGCTGTAGAGTGGGGATATTCATCCCGCAGTTTATCGAAAGTGAAAATCCCAGTGTCATGATCGTCACTCCAGAGGATCTCCAGCGCATAGTTACCAATATATGCGCTTTTCACTGGTTGAATATCCTTTGGGACGGTATTGTCGTCCAGGACTTTCTCACCGCTGATCTCGTCCACACAGGATGCACACGGGCAAGCGGTGCGCAGATCCCAGTAGTTGTAAATGGTATGCGCTCCATCCTGCCAGATGATATGCATCCGGCCGTCGAAGTAGATCTCCTTCGGTCTCGTGCGTAGGTTACTCCCAGCCATTACTTAGCCTCCGATACAATCTGGTCCAGTTTAGCGGCCATCTCCATAAACACTTTGGCGCTGGCTGAATTCGGGTTGGCGTTAACAATGGGGTCGCCATTGTCTGATCCCAATCTGATATCCATCTCAATGGGAACACCACCGATATAAGCGACATCCTGGGACGCACTCTCACGCTCGGCACCACCCTTGGCAAAGATCGGAGTCTCTTCACCACACTTCGGGCAGACAAAAGCACTCATGTTCTCAATCATGCCCAGTACCGGAATATTCACCTTCCCAAACATGGCGATGGCTTTTCTCGCATCCAGCAGAGCAACGTCCTGAGGAGTACAGACAATAACTGCGCCAGTTGCTTCTGTCATCTGGGCCATTGAAAGCTGCACATCTCCTGTTCCAGGGGGAAGGTCAACAATCATATAATCACCACCCGGCCAGGCTGTATCACGCAGCATCTGCTGGATCACCTGATGTGTCATGGGACCTCTCCAGATCAAGGCCTGATCTTCCTTGACCATGTTTCCTACAGAAATAAAGTCAATTCCATATTGATTCAACGGCTTAACCTGTTGCCCTTCCATCTGTAGCGGCTCATTGCGCCTTCCCAGCATAATGGGGACAGAGGGACCATAAACATCAGCGTCCATAATGGAGACTTTTTTCCCGGACGCCTTCAGGGCTAGCGCCAAGTTGATAGCTACAGTTGATTTTCCAACACCGCCTTTTCCACTGGCAACCAGAATCACATTTTCATACTCCTGAAGATAGTTTGCCTGTTCCGGTGATTCAGGATTGGGGCCGGCCTGTTGCTGCTGAGGCTCAGCATCAGCTTTGGAGCTAACCACTTTAGCATTTACTTCACTGATTCCGTCGATGCTTTTCAAACCCTGCTCGACTTTGGCTACTGTTTCTTCCTTGATGCCTTGGTAATCATCACCTATGACCAGGACAACGTTTGCTGTTTCACCGCTGAGTTCAAGTGAATGCACAACTTCACTGGTCAGAATATTCCCACCATTATCACTGAAAGGGATTTGTTCCAATACTTCCCTTATTTGTTGTTCCATGGATTCCATAATTTTTTGCCTGATATGTTATGATTAAAACTGATAAAATAGCATTCCCGGTTTGCCGTTTAAAGCGTTCTGCCTTGAGCTCTGGTCATCCGGCATTTATGCTTCAAGCTATCGCTTTGCGGGCTCCCCATTCAATCGGATCGTCTAAAATTTGCAGAACATCTTTTAATTTTATATCGACGGAGGATATTTTGGTTAGACTAATATCGCAAAGATTGATCCCCATCATTTAGTCACCGCATTCCTGATTGGAATAAACAGAAAATAAAAACAGTTAAATAAAGCAATTTTCACTCTTTGGCTTTTGCTGATTTTGGCCGAAACGCTTTGACAATATCCTCATTGGTTTCCAGAATTGGACCCTCAAGCAATTCGATACAGTAGGGGATTGCCTCAAACAGTTCATCGAGCGTCTCCTTGATTGCTTTAGGCTGACCCGGCAGATTGACGATCAAGGCCTGTTTCCGAATGGCCCCTACCTGTCTGGAAAGTATGGCTGTGGGAACGTATTTAAGGCTGATGGAGCGCATCCTCTCACCAAAGCCATCCATTACCTTGTCTGCAATGGCCAGGGTGGCGTCCGGTGTAACATCTCTTTTCGCAGGGCCGGTTCCACCTGTTGTCAATACAAGATGGCAACCCACCCTATCTACCAGCTTTTTCAAGCACTCTTCAATTTGAGGTTGTTCATCCGGAACAATTTCCGCAACAGCGTCCCAACTGTTTTTCAAGGCGCTCTGTAACCAGTTCCGGATAGCAGGACCGCCTTTGTCTTCGTATTCACCTCGAAAAGCCCGGTCGCTCACAGTCACAATACCGATTTTAACTGTCTCATTTGCCATAAACACTCCTTTTATTCTGCTTAATATATCCGACAAAGGGTTCAGAAATCCCCATTTGTTGTCACTAGTTTAGTTGTTAATATGGATTATAACAGGCCTGTCAAGAACCAACCAGCGCACTTCAGTTATCAATCCGATTGGCTGTTTTCCGAACGGATGGCATAGTATCGGGGAAATTCAGGAAACATATCATTTTCAGACTGACGGAATCGGAGAAACCGTTCATCTTCAATCTGGTTGTCAACCAGCGCTTTGAGTTTATAGAAGTAGTCAAGAAACTTCAAAATCTCTCTCTGCATATCCTCTTCAAAGTCCCCAGCCATGATTACAAATGTCAGATCAGAGCTTTGCGCACGAATAAACTCAGCCCCCATCTGCTCAACTGCGCGAATTTGAAAATCGGTTAACTGGTTCTCCAGACCTTTTGCCAGGTACGATCGCAGTATCCAATCCGCCCTTTCGATTTCTCTGAAGGTCCAGGCGACCTTGGGGTCAGACCATTTGACATGCAGGGCATCATGTCCCCAGGTGGAGGGATTGGGCACGGTTCGGGGTAAAACGGGGAGATCAGCAAGATAGTGAGAAGGGGTTGTCAGGCCGATGGTATCCCCCCTGCGATAAAACTCTCGCAGCAGCTCTTCAAGGAACGCGGGGCCTTCCCACCAATGGTGACCAAAGAGCTCAGCATCGTAAGAACAGGTAATCAGCGGGATGGATTTGTGTTCCCGCTTTCCCAGCTCTGTTGCTGTATCACTCAGTTTACCATAAAAATCCTGTGCCAGTTCGCATGCGATTTGCTCGGCCCTGCCGGGGTCATAGGGTTGCTTATTATTCGATGTTTTGGACGTAATCCGTTTGACAGGTAACCCCAGATGCCGGAAATGGTACTCACGAAAATCCGGATGCCCGGCGTAGCCAATTTCAGCATCCCATACCTGTGTCCGCCCCAGACGACTGCGACCAAATGCGACCACATTGCCGCCGGGCAGGACAACGGGGCTGTACTCCTCCTCAACAGGCCTTTCTGACGCAGAAAGAATGGCTTCTGCTTCAACAAAGAAATATGCCAGTGACTCTTTGTCTAGCAAACCTTCAACGCCGGGGAAGAACGAGTTCTCAGCCAGCCAAATCCCACGGGGGCGATCTCCGAACACCCGATGATGACTCCTGGCAGCCAGCGTAATCTGGCTGTTCAGCGCATCGGACACGCTCTCCAGCTCTGCAGGCATACCGTGTGTTGCGGTGCAGGTAGAGATTTCAAGAAACCCTTTCAGTTCCAGGTCACGAAATGCCCCTGTCATATCCTTCTGCAATTCATCGACATAGAAGGACTCAATCGCATCCACACTTTTTCTGTATTGTTCCGCAGCATGAATATATGCCGCAGAATCATTTCGATACCGCATCTGAGCAATCTGCCCGTCCACATACGCTTTCACCCGTAGCAGGTATCGTGACATATAGTCCTTGAACCAGGGGCTGCTGATCATATAGGCAACCGGTGGCGATATGTCGAGGCTGACTTGAAAATCAACCTGCTCGAAAGCCAGTTTGCGAAATATCCTCAGAAGCGGCAACCACGAATCCAGACAGTTTTTCAATACCCATTCTCCGGGGGGGTTATGCACCTCTGCCCCGTCAACCGTCACAAGCGGCCAGGTTCCATCCCTTAAAAAGCTCTCCCTGAATGGCTCCATTCTATACAGGTTTGGCGAGTGCATATGCAGATGCAGCAGCACCCTGGCCTGATTTCCGGCATCCTTTCCATGAAGGTGTCGAACTTCACGCTGGGAGCAGTGGTAGCCGCTTTTTCCCACCCTGGCATAGCTAGTACAGACAGCCGTCGCACTGTCGGTAATTCGGGGGGTGATGATCGGCATGGACACAGGGGTCAGAGAAAGTTCCTGTTGATAGTGTCGTGCTACTATTTCAACGGAGAAGCTCTTATCCGGCTCAACATCAATATATCGGTCCTGGTGTTCCGAGAAAAGATCTGTCACGGGTGTATCGAGATCCGCCCGGCGATTTCGGTCACCTAAAAACTCCTCATGCACCTTAAGGAAAAATCCAACTTCCTGCAGCCCAACCCCCCATCTTTCGCCAATCACCTTTTCAACATCACGCTGATCCAGATCCCAGCAGACAAAAACGCGTTTCTGGCTGAAAGGTTTCAGGTAGACCCGAGGGGGCCATTTGATCCGTGTTTCTACTCCGGATGTATACACCCTGACCCATCGATCCGGCTCACCCAGATCGAACAAAATCCATTCGCAATAGCATTCGGTCGCTGCAGGCGATGGCAAATAGTCCCAACGCATGGAATGGGCAATATCTCTCTGAAACTCTTGCCAGTCATGGCCGTCCACTTCAAACCAGAGAACCAGTTCCAAAAATGACTGATCCCAGGACACATGACGATTGGTTTCAAAAAGCTGTTGCTCTGCCGACATCAGCTCCTGCTCAGAGAACCCGATGGGACTGTCTGTTGAGACGTTTTCCAGCTGTTTTTCCAGCAGAATAAATTTGAACAGTTCCCGGTGGGGAGAGGTGACTTGAAGCTGCAGCTTGTATCTTCGAACCGGCTCAGGCGTTTTCAGCTTCCATTCCAGTTGCTGAATCTGATCAACCAGGTGATGTTGTACCTTTGTTGAAAATCCCCATTGCCGAATCTCAACAACCTGCTTCCCATTTTCAAAAAAGCGGAAACAACCGATGGCATGCTCCGGGTTCCCATCCACCACCTCATTAACAAACTGCTTCTGCCAGGTATTCCGAATCTGAAAAGTCTGCGTCAGCTCAGCCCTGACCCGCCAATCCGGGATCGGGGTAACAACCTTTGAAAGCATCAACCGGATTGGCTCCTCTTCCAACTGAAACTTAAGCGTCTTGACCGGCACCATCTGCTGCAGGTTTGTGGAGATTTTCAACAGTTCAAGTTCACCACAACTCAATTTAATGACTTCCGGCCGCCCAACCAATTCACATGCGATCCGCGATGTCAGCTCACACTGTTGGTATAGAACACCATCCTGAAAGATTTCAACCGGCTTTTCGCCACAAACCCTTTTAAGTGTCTGGACATCAATGTCCCCCCAAATCAGTTTAACCCTGTTTTCATGCTGAAGAATCAGTTCTATATGGGAAAGCGGGTTGAGTTCAGAATCGATTTTAAACGACAGATGGAGAACAGACAGAAGGCGCAGTTGATATTCAACCCCTGTTTTCAAGCAAAAATGCAGGGGTCCTTCGGAATTGGGTCGAGCAATCTCAACAGGGAGAAGAGATGAAGAAGGCGTTATTTCGACAATATAATACTGTTTGGCAAGATCAAGATCGGGAAGCAGGTTCCAGTCGAAATAGAGCTCTGCATAGGGTCCGCACACCTGATGCATCTCCATACCGTTTCCCTTGAAAATAGTATTACCTGATTTTCTCACAGCCCACCGACTCAAGTTGCCGCGCGAAACTTAAAATATATTCTTACGGCTCTGATATAAGGGAAGAAAAACAGAAAAATCACAATTGCGGCCAGAATCCGCCAGATCGATATCTGAAGTATCAGCAGAAAATCGTTGTTCTCTTCAAAATTGCCACGCACCTGAATGTTTTCATTATCAGGTAAGCCGTTCAGCAACCCGACCAGGATACCCTGCCAGTAGTAATCGTTCAGGCCTATATTCCAATTTAATAAATGAATTTTGATAGCGGATAAACAACGCTGGAGTAAGTGGAGGAGTTGGAAAAAGACCTTCCTGACCGCTGCGTCCATTAAGGTCTCTTTTACCAGTGAAAATGGAATTTTCTTTTTGGTTTTCGCTTTTTTGGGCTTCTTTTTTTTCGAATCAGGTTTTGGTTTCTTCTTTTCCCGCTTCTCGATTTTCTTGTTAAACAGCAGCAATTCTGTTTGGACCTCTTTCTGGTCAGCGGCAATCCTGACAGTCAGAAAAATCCATTGGACTAGAAAGACCATAGTCGATTCCAATCTGACTTTTACGGGAATACTCAGCAGGACAATCAGCAACAGGCCTACTCCCAGAAGAGACCCATACAAGAATATCATTCGTCTTCGGTTTTGTTTTTTCCTTTCAGCTTTTGAAAGATTGAAATCAGCTTCTCAAGAGTTTCCGGGGCTTTTTCCAGAACGTTTTCAATGGTACCACCACTCAGGCTGTGAATGGAGACATTTCCATCCTTCACTACGATAAAAGCCACCGGAGTCAACAGAACGCCTCCGCCGCCACCAGCACTGTCTATCGCTTTCGCATCGCCTGAACCAAATCCAAACCCGACCTTCACAGAATTGACAGGAATCATCGTAACGTCATCTACGTTGTATGGTTCCCCAAAAACCGTTTCTGACTTAATGAAACTTTTCAGCTGTGGCAGAAAACTGCTCAATATCGTATTTTCCTTTTCCTTTTCCATAACAACTCCTGAAAAATAGTGCCCATTTCCTATTGTTTTATCGATAGTGGCCGGCCGTGATTCTTAAATTGATCAGCTGTTCCGGGGACACCGTCTTTTAACTGCTTGACCCATCTATATAACCACTCGCTTAATTTGTCTTTAAAAATTCAGAACAGCACCCTAAAGCACCTTTCTGACAAATACCCCAGACCGATCTACAGCAACGATGCAATCAGGGGAATCCCGATAAAGGTTCCAATGCTGCTTCCCAGGTTGCTGAACACAACCACCAGCAGAATTCTGGTTATTTCATTTTTGCGAAATCCGCGAAGCGTTGTAATATCCCTGGGCAGGTTTTCAAAATCTTCTACCCTCGGTTTCCTGATCCATGCTTCGGTTAATCCGGAAACCCACCCAGCTGCGATGGTTGGGTTTAAGGACGTAATAGGGGCAGCCACGAAAGCAACAAGTATCGTCAGTATATGACCGCCGGCCAGCAGTGCACCTGCGGCAGACAGAATCCCATTTGCCAGCACCCAGCGCTTGATCATTTCAAGGCTGACTTCAGTGTCCATATTGAAAAAGCCGTAAGCAATTACCCCCAGAATTCCCAATGGAATCACCCATTTCAGGATTTTCCCGATTTTCCCGGGAGGGGGAACCGTTTCCAGGTCGGATATCTCCCCCGGGTTTTCGATATGGTGAGCAATCCCAGGGACATGTCCGGCTCCCACAACAGCTACGATTGTTTCACCTTCTGCTTCGAGAATTTTGGCTGCCTGAAACTGGTCTCTCTCATCGATCAGAACGGATTTAATCCCCGGCAGTTCCTTTGCCATCATATCAATTGCTTCTGTCAGCATATCCCCCTCTTTCAGGCTTTCGACCTCCTCTTCGGAGATATCCGGGGATTCAAAGACACTGGCAAATATCTGCCCGATTAGTTTCATTTTCTCCCAGAAGGAGAGGTTCCCCCAGGCCCGTTTAAAGGTGATGGTCACGTCACGGTCTGCCAGTACAATGTTGCTGCCGGATTCTTCCGCCACTTCAATAGCCTTGAGCATTTCAGCCCCGGGCTTGACCCCCAGTTTGTCGCCCATCTTTTTCTGGAAGGCTGACAAGATCAGGTTCATCATCAGCATCGGGGCTTTGCCCTCTTTGACCACCTTGACGATATCCATGTTTTTCCAGTGATCCGGCTTCCGAATGGACTCATATCGGCTGGCACACAACTCAACACAAACAGAATCCGGGCGAACCTCCTGAATCACTTCGGCGACTTCATCAACACTGTCTTTGGATATGTGGGCCGTCCCAATCAGGATATACTTTTTGCCATTTAGGCTGATCTCTTTTCTCATTTTGGTTTATCGTCTTCCTTTCCAATTTTCTGATATTCCCAACAGCAAAACGCTTACCGCTGAGCGACGGCCATTCATAGCAACGAATCAATAAATGTTGCTGTTTTCTGGTAAGCGCCCGGATATCCCAGTTGCCCTTTCAAATCAGCCAGATTCTGCCTGATTTCCCTGTTTGCAGCCTCATTTTCAAGGTAGTAAGTCACCCGTTCAGCCATCCGGATCGGGGAGGTGAAGTGTGGGTCCTCAGGAACAATCTCTTTCCCGGCCACAATATTGGGAAGCCCAATGGCTTTAATGCGCAGCAGATACTTGCCGATTAAATAGGTCGTCAACGATGATTTGTAGATGACGATCAAAGGTGTCTGCAAAATAGCTGTTTCAAGGGTCGCTGTCCCTGATGTCACCAGGGCAATGTCTGAGTGTGCGACGGCATTGTATGTATCGTTTTCCACCAGGAAAATATCCGTGTCATCTGCGTTGATCAGTGGGGCTATTGTTTCTCTGCTGACCGTTGGCGCCAGGGGGTATACAAACTGGATATCGTTGCGATCCCGGACCATGTGACGGGCGGTATCGGTCAGCAGGGGCAGATGCCGGGCTATTTCATTTTTTCGGCTGCCAGGAAGAATACTGACTGTTTTTTTTGTTGGATCCAGATCCCATTTTTTGTAAAACTCCCCTCTCTCCTGGGTGGGCTTAACGATATCCAGCAAGGGATGCCCGTAACAGTGGGTCTCCATCCCCTCTTTCCTGAAAAATTCCACCTCAAATGGGAACAGGACAATCAACTCATCGACCAACGCTTTTATTTTGTGAATTCTGTTTTTCTTCCAGGCCCACACCTGCGGGGCAACATAGAAAATTACACGAATTCCGCGTTTCTTTGCTTCTGCAGCAAACTTCAGGTTGAAAGCCGGATAGTCCACCAGCAGCACCGCATCCGGTTTCTCCTCATCCAGTTTGATGACCATCTCATCAAACACAGCCTTGATGTGCCGGTAAACCTTCAGCACCTCAGAAAAACCGATGACCGCAAGATCTTCCACCCGATAAAACAATCGAGCCCCGGTTCCAGCTAGAATATCTCCACCGGTCCCGAATACATCCAGCTCCGGTCTCATTTTTTTCAGCCGTTTGATGACATTGCCACCATGAAGATCACCAGACGCCTCTCCAGCAATCACCATCAATTTGCTCATCTAATTCCCCAATATCAAGATGCAAAGTAGCGCTTGATTTCATCACAAACCCGGATAACCTGTTTTTCGGTCAACTCCGGAAACATCGGCAAACTGATCAGCTGCGACGCACAGGCTTCGGAAACAGGATAGCTGCCAACAGACTCTCCTCGATTCTTGTATGCCTGCTGGAGATGCAAGGGCACTGGATAGTGAAACCCAGTGAAAATCTCTTTTTGTCTCAAGTAATGAGACAGACCATTGGGGTCCGGAACCAGTATCACGAACAGATGAAAAACATGGCCGGATTCATCTCTGACTAAGGGTAGTTGCAATTCGGGAATTCCTCCCAGCTCTTTCAGGTACAATTGGGCAACTTTCCTCCGCTTCTCATTCCAACCGTCCAGAAAGGGCAATTTCCCACGCAGCGCAGCTGCCTGCAGATTATCCATCCGCCCGTTGTATCCCTCCATGCGATGATAGTACTTCCGGCTCTGCCCATGTTCCCGTAAACAGGTCACCGCTTTTGCAACTTCAGGATCGGATGTCACCACACATCCCGCCTCTCCAAAAGCTCCCAAGTTCTTTCCGGGATACATGCTGAAGGCTCCAGCATGTCCAAGTGTACCCGCTCTTTTTCCTTTGTAATAAGCCCCATGGGCCTGGCAGGCATCTTCCAGGACCAGTAGATCATGCTTGCGGGCAATGGTCATGATCGCATCCATATCAGCAATCTGCCCATATAGATGAACCGGTACCAAGGCCCGGGTCTTTTCGGTGATTTTTGCTTCGATCAGGTCTGCGTTCATCAGATAAGAGCCCGGCAACACATCGACAAAGACAGGAACCGCACCCGCCTGGGAGACAGCCTCTGTCGTTGCAATAAACGTGTTCGGGACCGTAATAATTTCGTCCCCGGGCTGAATGCCCATAGCCAGTAGTGCAAACAGCAATGCGTCCGTTCCATTACTGACACCAACTGCGTGAGGGGCGTTACAGTACGTCGCAAATTCCTTTTCAAATTCCGCAACATGATTGCCACCGGCAAACGCCGTATTCTGGATAATTTCCATAAACCAGCCGTCCATCCGGTTAAATATTGGATGAAGTGCCAGATTCAAGTTAAGAAAATCAACCCGATCGGAACCGGCTGTATCGTCAATGGTCAAGGCCTGTTGCGGATCGATAAACGCGACCCCTTCAAGCTCTTCCTGTGAGTCGGTGCTCACCACAAAAGGAATTTTAAACAGCTTCGCCGCTGCCACCAGCATTCCGACCTCAAACCCGGCTGAAGATTCAAGTGCCTGCTCGTTGATCAGGGCGTTTTGGGGAACCTGAGAAAGCCCCTTTATCAGGTTCCTGATTTTTTCAGGGGAAACTCCGCGTCCGACACAGGCCTGAACCGAGTGCGCCAGGATCCATGCCTGGACACCCTCATCAGTTGAGCAATAACTGATAAGCTGTGCCGACACTGCTTCAGGATTCTGCAGTGCCTCGATCAGGAGGTCAGGTGATAGAAGCAGTTTAATCATATGGCGTCCAAATTGATGTTCTCTCCTTTCTGTTTCATTGACAGCTGTGCAGCTTCCAGGATTTTGACAATCTCCAGTCCGAATTCACCGTCACTGATGGGGGATTCTCCCTTGTTGATGCAATCAACAAAGTGCTGACACTCCGATTTTAATGCCTCAGTCTGGTCGAGTTTTGGTGCAAACATATCGCCGGTACGGTATTGGATCAGTGTGTTGTATAAAGCATCCTTGTCACCGGAATTGAGTTCTACTCCGGAATCGTACACCTTGATTTTTTCGGTATTTTCCATATCGTTATATACGATCATCTTTTCCGACCCGCCAATCAGTATCTGCCTGACCTTGATGGGAGAGAGCCAATTGATGTGGAAATGGGCAAAAGTCGTATCTTCGTAAAACACCGTTAAGTATGCGATATTCTCCATGTTGTTCTTAACATGAGAAACCCCGTTGGCACTGACACTGACCGGCTTTTTCCCAATTATGTACTTCATAATGGAAAGATCGTGAGGTGCAAGGTCCCAAATCACATTGACATCATTTTGAAACAGCCCGAGATTCACCCGAACAGAGTCAAAATAGTATATATCCCCAATTTGACCTGAATCGACCAACTCCTTGATTTTTTTGACGGCACCCGTGTAGAGAAAGGTGTGATCAACCATGATAATCCGGTTCATTTTCCTGGCCAACTCATTCAGCTTCGCCGCATCCGACGCTTTGTCGGTCATCGGCTTTTCAATCAGTACATGCTTTCCCGCTTCCAGCGCTGCCCTGGCCAATGGATAATGTGTTTTAACCGGTGTTGCCACCGCTACTGCTGCGATTTCGGGATCATCCAGTATCTGCTGATAATCGGTTGTGGTAATTTCAACGTTGGGAAAAAGAGCGTGGACTTTTTCCAGGCGATTCTCATCAAGGTCACACACGTATTTAACGTGAGTATCTTCCAACCAGGAGAAATTACGGACAAGGTTGGGCCCCCAATATCCATAGCCAATGACTGCAATGTTCATCATACTCATCCCACTGATTTCTATTTATTTGAAAGGCCTACATTGAGGTCAGCTTTATTGGACAGGCTGTCGCAGGCTCAACGGCAGACGCTCCGCTCTGAGGCTTGAATAAATTCCACGAGCATTTTGATATGATCTGAATTCGGAAACTCCTTCCGGAGTCGAACCAGCGCATCATCCCGGGTCAGACCACTTTTAAAGAAAATTTTAAATGCTTGATTGATAATATCAACTTCAGCAGACGAGAAACCTCTGCGATCTAGCCCGATATAATTAACACCTGCCAGTTTGGCCCGGTTGCCTGCTGCAATGGCAAATGGCACAACGTCAAGGTTGATCATGCTTTGGCCGCCGGTGATAGCATACTCCCCGATTCGGCAGAACTGGTGAACACCTGTCAGTCCACCGAGGGTTGCATAGTCCTTAACCACAACATGCCCTCCCAGGGTTGCTCCATTGGACATGGTCACATGGTCCCCGACAATGCAGTCATGGGCAATATGACAATAGGCCATAATCCAACCGTGGTTGCCCAACTGGGTGACTCCACCCCCGGCTTCAGTTCCCCTGTTGATGGTGACATATTCCCGGATAGTATTCTGATCCCCGATTTCGAGGCGAGACTTTTCCCCATGGAATTTTTTGTCCTGAGGCTCCAAGCCCAGCGATGCAAACGGAAATACCCGGCATCCGGTGCCCAGTGTTGTCGGACCTTCGATGACAACATGATGCCCAATCCGGCTATCAGCCCCTATTTCAACTCCAGAGCCCACAATGGAGTAGGCGCCTACCTCAACACTATCATGTAGCTTTGCACCCGGGTCAATTACTGCGGTTTGATGAATCATCTAGTTTTAAAACTGAATGGTTGTGTATTTTGGATGCGTGAAGGTATCGTCACCTTCATCCAGATGCTGAATTTATGGCGTCGGAATGGTTGCCAGTTTAAAATCCGCCCTCGCAACTAACTTGTCATCCACAAATGCCTCACCTGTTAGGAACCAGATATTCATCTTCTTCTTTATAAATTCGGACTTCAGAATCAACTGATCGCCTGGAATGACGGGTTTTTTGAACTTGACCTTGTCAAAGCCTGCAAAAAATGTCAGGTCCTTACCGCCAGAGTCTGAAAGAGCATAGCCGGCAATACCACCGGTTTGCGCCAATGCTTCCACGATCAGAACCCCTGGAAAAATCGGGCTTTCAGGAAAATGACCCTGAAAAAATGGTTCATTGACCGTCACGTTTTTCAATGCGGTACACTTCACTCCCTCTTCAAGCTCCAGAACCCTGTCTATCAGCAGAAAGGGAAAGCGATGTTTTAGTCGTTCCTTAATTTGCAATATGTCCAATACCATGGTGATTATCCTTTACTATTCGTTTATTTCCGGTCTGTGCCATCAGGGAACGGAAATTATTTAGCAGCCGCTGTTGCCGGCATGGCGTCGTACTGTTCTGTTACTTTCGCTGTAATATCTGTCATCTCGTACCTGGAATACAGAATCGTCTGTGCCACATTCAACTCCAGGATCAGATCGTAGTTTTCGGCCTTTGCGATTTCTGCGATAACAAGTTTTAGAGCGGCAAATATTTTCGTCGTTCGCCGCATTTCATCCCTACGCAAGCTTTTTTGGGCCTTACCTAACTCCTGCTGCAGTGCTTGCTTCATCTGACCGATCTCTTTCTTTTTCTGAGACCGAGCCTGCTGATTAAGCATCATGTTGTTTTTCAAGCCTGTTTCCTTCTGTATCACTTCCTGCTCTTTTAATTTCAGGGCACCCTGTAGCTGCTGGGCCTGAGCTTCCAAATACTTTTTCATTTTCTTCCCTTCTTTGGACAGGTGAATCGCTTTATTCATATTCACATATCCCACCTTCATCACAGCCTGGCTGAACCCAGTTGTGGCAAACAGGAAAAAACAAAGTATCAGAATCAATTGTCTCATTTATGCTCCTCGATCAGTCTCATTGAAAAAAGCAACCATTTCCATCCAGTCCGCAGTCTCACCTCTGGTCACTGCAATATTTTTCGACCGTGAGCCTGCCGGGATTTCACTCGCCCGCTGATAATAAATCTAACCATAAATTGTGCCTGCTTTCGATGAGATAGTCAATGTACCCTCCAGGGCAATAACCGATACAGGTAGCCCTGGACCGGGTTTAAATCTACATTGCCCCCTCCATCAATACGTCTTTTCATTCCTTACAAAACAATAATGAAAATATCATAAAATGCATGGGTCAGGCAGACTACGGCAAACCCTCTGACTGAGTAAAGCGTCGTAAACCACAGACCGGCCAGAAATCGGAAAAGAAAGGAGTAGAGTTCAAACGTGTCTCCGGCACTTCCCACATAGTGCGCCAGAGAGAACAGGATAGACGCTAGGACAACGGCAATGGTAATGGAGAGCCATTTAACACGAACCAGCTTCATAAATATCCACAACAGGCCTGACGTTAAGATCACCCGAAAAAAAAGCTCCTCAAACAAGCCCGCACCGATAGCCAGCCCCAAATCGCCGATGATGGACCCGGAGACAGAATTTGTTGCCATAAACAGGTTTGCAATGACCAGCTGTATCAGCAATCCGGATACCGCCCCCCAGAAAATAGATTCGACAACCAGTAAGACAAAAATTCGTTTACGAATCACCAGTCCCGGATTGTAAAACAGCGGTATTGCCAGAATAGCCGCCGTTATCATCACAAAGCTGATATGATAATACGATATTCCCAGGGTGTTTAACAGCGTTCTGAGCCAGACCTCGGGGGCATTGCGCATGACACTATTTGACGTACTCCCCAACACAACAAAGATCTCATATAGCAACAGCATGACTAAAGCTGTCAGTGCGCCATAGAACCGGTGTGAAGATACCTTAAGATAGTTTGATACCATTTTGACGGCTATGCCGGCTTCACTGGTTTTCAGTACCCCGGGAAGCCTGGGGCTTTCTAATGAGGAATATATACAGCCCGAGCAGCAATATTGCAGCCAGAAGTGCTGCTGGATAATAAAACCGGGCCTGGGAGATAGGTATGTTTTTGATCAGTACCGCTATGTCACGCTGGTCGCTGTCCAGTGACAGAGTCTGGGAGTTGTACAACTTGTTGCTGAACTGTTTTTCCTGTTTGACAATTCTGGCAGATGAAAGGTCACCACTGTTATCAAATGAGAGATCCAGAGTATTAACAGGCACAATTAATTCCAACTCTCCCAACCGGGGCGGAAGATCCGCCAGAAAACTGATGGCCCGGCTTCCGACCGGCAGATCATAGCTATATACAAGCTGATGCTCTCCCGGTGGAACCTGCAGTTGAAACAAAATACGATCCTGCTCCCTGGTAGCCTGAAAACGATTCTGCCTTTTAAAGAACTGAAAGTTAACCGCATCAGCTGGGATTCGTCTGGCAAAGTGGGATCTATCAACATTAACCATCCCACCTGACCTGTTAGAAAAATTAATAACTTCTGTGATCTGCAGAGCCTCTTCCAAGGCTTCAACTATCAGAATATGCTTTCTGAAATCGAGATGTTTCACCCCAATCAGGGTTTCGGGCAAAACCAGTTGTACCATTTTAACCGGTTGCCCCACCTGGAGTCTGAACGGCTCAGAACCCGTTTCTGAGGTGTCTGACTTCGCATGGAGCCGGAAGAAAATATTTCCCTCCATCGGCTCAATACTGAACTGATATCGACCTTCCTGATCTGTCCGGTTTTGCATTAAAGGGGTAATAGAAGGCTTTTTCTGCATGATGATTTTCAGCAGCACTACGGTAATATTGGCAACAGGTTTTCCCTGAGATGTGACGACTGTTCCCTGAACGTTCATCGTCGCCCCTGCCAAACAGGTCCCGGAAAATAAGAACATCACCAGCGCCCAACCGACTGCAACGAACCCGAGAGTTCGAGTAGCGCTATCAACCATCATTTTCATCAGAAGTGCATATGTTAAGATTTTTCAACATCTTCAGGCTGTTTGCGATAGATATGACGGTCCCGCTAAAACAGCCACCTTTTCAGTTATTTCTTTGTTGCTTGTTTTGATACGACGCTTCAACAAATCGGAAAAACAATGGATGGGGATACGTGGGTTTTGATTTGAACTCGGGATGATACTGCACCGCGACAAACCACGGGTGATCATTTAATTCAATGGTCTCCACCAGATCCAGCTCGGGGTTTTTTCCGGATATCACCAGCCCTTTTTCCTGGAGCATGGGCAGATATTTATTGTTCACCTCATATCGGTGGCGATGCCTTTCTGATATCTCGGTGGTCCCGTAAATTTCCGCAATTTTGCTGCCGGCTTCCAGTTTAGCGGGATAAGCCCCCAATCGCATGGTCGCCCCCATATCCGTCACATTTTTCTGTTCAGCCATTATATCAATCACATTATCCTTGGCATGCTGATCGATCTCCACCGTATTTGCATCCTCCAATCCCAGAACATTTCGAGCATATTCAATAATAGCTACCTGCAGTCCCAGGCAGATTCCGAAATAGGGGACGTTGTTTTCACGGGCAAACTGAATGGTTTCAATTTTTCCGGCAACACCTCGTTCGCCAAATCCGCCAGGAATAAGAATACCGTCACAACTCTCCCATGTTTTAACATCATTTTTCTCTATTACCGCTTCTGAATCAATATACTCGATATTGACCTTCAGGTTCAACGCTGTACCGGCATGAGTCAACGCTTCATGCAAACTTTTATACGAATCTCTCAAATCAACATACTTGCCAACAACGCCAATAGTGACCATATCTTTCGGTGTCTTATACGAGTGCACGATATCCGCCCAGATCTGAAGATTCGGCCTTTTGGTCCACAGCTGCAACAACTCTACAATTTTATCGTCCAGCCCTTCATCATGAAACCGGAGGGGAACTTCATATACGCATTCAACGTCGATGGCTTGAATGACCGCGTCGTAGGTTACGTTGGTGAACAGCGCAATTTTTTTCCGGATGTCATCTGTCAGATCTCTATCGGTTCGACAAAGCAAAATATCAGGTTGTATGCCAATTTCCCTAAGTTTGGTCACGCTATGCTGGGTTGGCTTGGTCTTCAGCTCTTCAGCTGCTTCAATGTATGGGATGAGCGTCAAGTGAATAAAAATAGCCTGGTTCCGCTTCAGCTCATGACCAACCTGCCGAATCGCTTCCATAAATGGCAGGGATTCAATATCACCAACAGTACCACCTATTTCTATCAACGCCACGTCACTTCCTTCTGCAGCTTCGTATATACTCTTCTTAATCTCATCCGTTATGTGCGGTATTACCTGAACTGTCTTGCCAAGGTATTCGCCTCTTCTCTCTTTGGTGATCACAGAGTTGTAAATCTGCCCCGTCGTAAAATTATTTCTGCGGCTGGTGACGATATTGGTATAACGTTCGTAATGGCCCAGGTCCAGATCTGCCTCATAACCATCTTCAGTCACAAAAACCTCGCCATGCTGGAGCGGGCTCATGGTACCGGGATCAACATTAATGTATGGATCCAGCTTCACTATGGTTGCCTTCAGGCCCCTGGACTCCAGGATCGCGCCAATCGACGCTGCTGCAATCCCCTTCCCTAGTGAAGAAACAACACCCCCTGTGATAAAAATTAGTTTTGTTTTCATATCCCGATACCCGGTTGTTAGTAAGAATGAGTGTACCTACCCAAACGTTTCAGTAAAAATAAAATCGGTCCTTGTGTTACCAGATTAATGTATCCTGACAGATAAACCGATTGGTTAATTCAGGAAAAAGCGAAATCCAGGCAGGAAAAAACGGTTCTAACTTTCCCCCAAGGGTTACATCATCTCCTTAAGGATTGGCGCCAGATACTGCCCTGTGTAGCTTCGTTCTGTTTTGGCTATTTTCTCCGGCCCTCCAGTCGCGACCAATTCACCCCCTTTGTTGCCCCCTTCCGGGCCCAGATCCAGAATCCAGTCAGCATTTTTAATCACATCCAGATTGTGTTCTATTATCACAATCGTATTTCCCACGTCCACCAACCGCTGGAGCACATCCATCAGCCGGGAGATATCCTGAAAATGCAAGCCGGTTGTTGGTTCATCCAGAATATACAGGGTTTTACCAGTTGAGCGCTTACTTAATTCAGATGCCAGTTTGATCCGCTGAGCCTCTCCACCGGATAGCGTAGGAGAGGGCTGCCCCAGTTGAATATATCCCAGTCCAACATCAAGCAGTGTCTTGACCCCGGGATAAATATTTTTATGATTCTTGAAGAAGTCACAGGCCTCCTCCACAGACATCGCCAGAACGTCGGCAATGCTTTTTCCTCTGAAGATTATCTGCAGTGTCTCCCGGTTATACCGCTTCCCTCTGCAAACCTCGCAGGGGACATGTACATCGGGCAGAAAGTGCATCTCAATGACTTTAATGCCCTGCCCCTGGCAGGCTTCGCAGCGCCCCCCTTTGACGTTGAAGGAAAATCTCCCCTGTGTGTATCCTCTGACTTTTGACTCGGGAAGTTGCGAGAACAGTTTCCGGATGCCATCAAAAATTCCGGTATAGGTTGCCGGATTCGATCTGGAAGTGCGACCGATGGGAGATTGGTCAATACTGATCACCTTATCAATCAATTCCAACCCCTTGAGCTTCGAATACTTTCCAGGAATGACCCGACTGCCATTCAGGTCTCTTTGAATTCCCTTCAGCAGGCATTCATTCACCAGACTGGACTTTCCAGATCCCGAAACACCAGTCACGCAGATCAAAGAACCCAACGGAAACCGAGCCGTAATATTTTTCAGATTGTTCGCTGCTGCCTTTTCAATAACGATCGCACCATTCTGCTTTTTGAGTGTACGGGGTTTCGTCCGCCCTATTTTCAGGGACCCTCTGAGGTATTGGGCGGTCAAACAGTTGTCTTCAGCAATAATGACTTCGGGCAGGCCCTGAGCAACAATTTTCCCACCATGCTCACCCGCTCCCGGACCTATATCGATCAAGTAGTCGGCATGACGAATCACCTGCTCATCATGTTCCACAACGATGACGGTGTTGCCCAACTCCTTCAGCTGTATAAGGGTTTTCAACAGACGGAAGTTATCCCTCTGGTGCAGGCCGATCGTGGGTTCATCCAGCACATAGGTTACCCCAACCAACTTCGCCCCCACCTGGCTGGCCAGACGGATCCGCTGCGCCTCTCCACCAGACAGTGTGCTGGTTACCCGGTCCATCGTCAGATACTCCAGCCCGACATTCTTTAAAAAGCCGAGCCGATCCAGGATTGCTTTTTTGATCGGCTCCGCAATCTGCTTTTTCTCTTTCTCCAGATCAAGGGCTGAAAAGTATTCATGGGCATGCTCAATGGTCATCTTCGTGACCTGATGAATATTCAGGTCATTTATCCGCACAGCCAGCGCACCAGGGTTAAGCCGCTGCCCCTCACAACTGTTGCAGGGAAGGGTAGTCATAAATTCATGGATCTTCGTTTTCTGGGATTCGGACTCTGTCTGGTGAAACCGTCTTTTCAGGTTGGGAATAATCCCTTCAAAACCTGAATGGTCTCCCCGTTTTGATTCCGGGCCGAAGAGAATCTGCTCCCTGGTTTTCTTCGGAATTTTACGCCATGGGGTTTTGGTCGAAAGGTCAAAGAACCGCGCAAGCTTTCGAACGGAACTGCTGTAAAAACCACCCAGCCCGGACCCGCACCTCTTCCAGGCTTTTATGGCACCATCTTCCAAACTCAGTGAGTTATCCGGAATGATCAGATCTTCAGAGGGCTCCATCAGGGTTCCCAATCCCATGCAGGTCTGACAGGATCCAAACGGGCTGTTAAAGGAAAACAGACGCGGCGATATCTCATCCAGCACAGAACCGTGTTCCGGACAAGCAAATTTTTCACTGAAACGCTCCTCCCTCTGCTCCCCGGATCCCTTTTCTTCCTGCAGGACCACTACCAGACCATCGCTGAGTTTCAAGGCCGTTTCGATGGAGTCAGTCAGCCGGGTGGTTACCCCCTCGCGAATAATAATTCGGTCAATAACCGCTTCGATTGAATGGATATAGCTTTTTGCCAGAGGTTTGACCGCTTCGATACCCATGATGTCTCCATCGACACGCAGCCGAGTGAAGCCCTCTCGCTTCACATAATCAAAAACGTCACGGTGCTCCCCCTTTTTTCCCCTTACCAGCGGCGCCAGCACGTGAAGTCGGGTCCCCTCCGGAAGGGACATCAGGTGGACCACAATATCTTCAGCTGATTGTGACACAATGGGGTGACCACATTCCGGACAAAAGGGTGTCCCAGCCCGCGCATATAAGACCCTTAGATAATCATAGATCTCGGTCGTAGTCGCAACTGTCGACCTCGGTGTCGCTTTACCGGAGCGCTGCTGAATCGAAATCGTCGGGGTCAGTCCCTCAATGGATTCCACAGCCGGCTTCTGCATCTGATCCAGAAACTGTCTGGCATAGGTCGACAGAGACTCCACATATCTTCTTTGCCCTTCCGCGTATATGGTATCAAACGCCAGCGAGGATTTTCCACTGCCTGACAGGCCGGTGATCACAATAAGGTGGTTCCTCGGGATATCGACGTCGATATCCTTGAGGTTGTGTTCATGCGCCTTCTTGATACGAATATACTGGGAGAGGGGTAATGCGCCGATCTGGAGCTGTTGGTTCACGACTTTTATGAGGGCATGTGTTCAAAACGACCAATTTCATCTGTAAAACATTTATTATTCATCCTTACTGGCGAACTTTCAACTCTAATTTCTATATTTAAATTGCCGTCAGCAGCATCCGGCACTTTTTTCAGGATGTTTCAGCTGTCCGAATAAGGTCTCAACCCTTTGGTTAGCTCAGTGACCGAGCTGCTGATTGAGCATATAGAACCCCTGAAATACTTGACATTTAGGGCGCTTAGGGTTTTAATGCAAGGAGATTGTTACAGAAAATAACCCCGAATATCCCGACCTTTAACCCACAAATAAACAACAGCATGAACTCAGAATTCCATTTATCTGAATTAGTCAGCCTGGAGGGCATCGGAACATTGAACCATTTTCCGAACCTGATTCTTATCGTTCTTGTTCTATTTCTGATGTGGATTGGAAAAAAGGTATTTGACCTCCTCACCAGCTATTCAATCGAGCACCAGCTGGTAAAAGAAGACAATAAGGCGATCACTGTCAGTTTTGTCGGATATCTCGGTGGTGTTGCCCTGATCCTGGAAGGTGTCATGGAAACCGGGTCGGACTCCCTGCTGATTGAGTTACTGAACATCACCATCTGGGGGCTCATTGGCATCGTGCTGCTGAATCTTGCCGGCAAGGTGAATGATCGAATTATCCTGCACCGGTTCAATAATGTTGATGAGCTGCTAAATCAGCAAAACATCAGTGTCGGAGTTGCCATGGCTGGTGGCTATCTCGGGAGTGCGGTCATCATCAGGAGCATTATCATTGGTGAATCACTGGGATGGGCTTATGATATCGGGTTAACGCTATTTTACTTTGTTCTGGCACAGCTGGCATTTTACCTGTCGGCATTTCTGCATCAACTTGTCACACGCTACGATTTCCATCAGGAGATCCACAATAAAAATGTTGCCGCCGGCATATCCTTCGGATCTTCTCTGGCCTCAGTCGGAATTTTATTGTCCATTCCACTGAGAGAATCATACTCCCTGGTTGTCTTTGCTGCCTGGTTTGTGTTGGGAAGCGCAGTTATGGCATTTTTCCGTTTTGTCATGGACCGCATTATAATCCCGCAGGAAAAGCTGGATGAGGAGATTCACAAGGACCAGAACTGGGGAATAGCCCTGCTGGAGGGATGTTTTGCCATAGCAGCGGTTATGACACTGCAAAGCGTTTTTATCTAACCCCATCATCAAAAGTGAGTCATGTCTGACGTCAAACCGATTTCTCTTGACGGGTTTCGCAAGAAAAAAGAGAAGGAGGAAGCAGAACGATACTTCCCGGGGAAAATGGTCTGGCTTTATTGCCCGAAATGCAAATCCCTCGAATACACAGAGATCATCTCTCCAGCTGGGCGCATGCATAATTGTGGGACCCGGGTAGAGGAGAGAGAAGTTGAACTTGATCTTCGGGCTGAAATCACCGTTACCGAATACAACTTGCAGGTAATTGGGGGACTGCTAAGTAAAAACAGCCGCTTCAAACTCGTCAAGATTCTCTCAAAATCTCTGGACAAGGCGCTGGTTGCGCTCAAAGCGTCAGAAGAAACCTATCGGGATCGGATTGTATTGGCGGCAGGTATGAACCTGCCCCCCTATCCCGGTGAGATCGAAGAATTGGCAGACAAACTATCGATCAGGGATACCAACCGACTGGGTTTGCTTATCTCTGCATTCAGATTTGAGCCGGAAAAACGATTTGACATATAAAATTCTCGCCCGAATTCCTAATCTGCATTTATTGTTTTATTAAACAAATCAACTACTTTACCAGGTATCACTGGGTATCCCCCGCCATCCAATCATCCATATCCCGGAAATTTTGTATGGAGATCTCGGTTTTTTCCTGTTATAATCGATCCCATCAGTCACAACATATCAGCGCACCCATTCAGAACCTGTTTTCTACTGGAAGACAGGGTTTCGGAATAAAACGAATCCGCACCCAAAGGGTACGGTATTGCTTTGCCCCCTTGAAGG
>JAOZRE010000182.1 GCA_029940215.1 bacterium
TCTCTTGCTAGTTCGTCACAGCGCTCGTTTTCTATGTGTCCAGCATGACCCTTGATCCATCGCCACTCGACCCGCCTGAGGCTGGCTTCTTTGTCGAGTTCCATCCATATGGATTTGTTCAGCACCGCTTTACCGTCCGCCTTTTTCCAGTTTTTTCGTTTCCAGCCCTTCAGCCATTGTGTCATCCCTTTTACCAGGTACTGACTGTCTGATGTGACAATCAGTTGGCATCCCACCGGTGTCTGGCGAATACCCTCCAAGGCACCCGTCATCTCCATGATGTTATTGGTCGTTTTTGGAAGGTTACCCGATAGTTCCTGGTACTCACCGTTCCTGAGGATGATGGTTCCCCATCCACCCGGACCCGGATTACCGGAACAGGCACCATCACTCCATATTTGAATGGGGCCTTGATTGGATGATTCTGGTTCAATCCGCTTTACTTTTGGTTTAAGGCTGGCCTGCTTCAGATTATCGACAGCTGCCTTCAAATTGGACTCTAATTCAGTTGTAGCTTTATCGGAAAGGACTGGTGAAGCAGCCAGCTGTTGCTGGATCTCTTCAACCAGTCTGAGTATCTTCTGATTTTTCATTAATTCGTTAACTTGAAATGGCTTAATCCAAAGTGAGTGGAATGTGTTGAAATGGGCGGGCATTTTTTCCAGAAAATGCAGCTCGCACTTGACCATCACCAACCAGGAGATACTTGTAAATCAGCATCCCTTCCAGTCCAACGGGACCCCTTGAATGTGTTTTATTTGTGCTGATACCAACCTCAGCACCCAGGCCGAAGACATAGCCATCAGAAAATCGGGTAGAAACATTATGGAAGACACAACCGGAGTCAACCTGCCTTAAAAAGTAATCCGCCGCCTGACTATTCTCAGTGATAATGCTGTCTGTATGATGCGATCCACAGGCATTGATATGATCAACAGCTTCCGACAGGGATGAAACCACCTTTATGGAAAGGACAAGATCTGAATATTCGGTAATCCAGTCATTTTCAGCTGCGGCCTCCATTTCTACCTGATGCAGCTCCGCGAGTTGCAGAGTCCTTTCGCACCCGATGAGGCGAATATTCGCATTCCTTAATTCAGTCAACAGTTGAGGAAACAGGGTTTCGCTGATTTTCTCATGTACCAGTAACGTTTCCACCGCATTGCAGGCGGAAGGATAATCCAGTTTGGAATCCAGCGTCACAGGAATCGCCTTTTGCGGATCACACTGTTCATCCAGGTAAAGATGGCATATTCCAGACGAGTGTCCGAGGACCGGAATTTTGGTGTTATCTTGAATATAACGAACAAAATCGTTACTGCCTCGGGGGATGATCAGATCCACATATTCATCCAGATGGAGAAGGTCTGCAACATCTTCCCTGGTTTCGATCAGATTGACTGCCCCTTTTAACCCGTATGACTCGAGAACCTGATCGATCAGTTCGAAGAGAATCCGGTTTGAGTGACTGGCCTCGGTGCCACCTTTCAGGATAGCCACGTTTCCGGACTTCAGACTGAGGGCGGTTACCTGTATCACAACCTCCGGACGGCTTTCAAAAATAATTGACACAACACCAATTGGGCATGAGATACGGGTGAGCTCAAGATTATCGTCCAGTTTCATTGCAAATTGTTTCTTACCAACCGGATCGTCAAGTTTCGTCACCTCTTCCAGATAGGTGGACAACTGGTCGATTTTGTCCTCGGAAAGGATCAGACGACTAAGCAGGGGAGGCGTGAGGGTACCGGCTTCCACCATCTTCCTGGCGGCCTGTACATCCTGTTCATTGGCAGAGGCAATACGCTCCCTGTTTTTCTGAAGGTTGTCACGGATGCTTAACAAGAGCCTGTTTTTAGTCTCAGAGTCCAGATTCGCCAGTCTCTGGGCCATTGATTTCGCTTTCCGGGCTATGACAAGAATATTGCTGTTTGAATCTCTGTCAGTCATCAGTTTTCTTCGAGTAGAATGTTGGAAAATGATTTATGGCAAAAAATCAATAAAAATTCAGGAAGTAAGTTAATCCTGTCTGAGGTTTATCGTATCAGCTGAATGCTTGAGCCGTCAAAGAACCGGAGATTATTGAAATTATTTTAGTGAATGGCTGTCAGGTGAAAAGTGCGTTGCCTGGGCCCGTCGAACTCACCGAAAAATACACCTTGCCAGGCACCCAGCACCAGACGCCCATTTATTACAGGAATGGTAACAGAGGATCCCAACAGAGAGCTTTTCAGATGAGCGGCGGAGTTGCCTTCCATGTGCCTGTCGGATGCTTTATTCCATGGGGCCAGGTCGTTCAGTCTGTATAAGAGATCATGAACCACATCGGGGTCAGCATTTTCGTTGATGGTAATACCACAAGTTGTGTGTAGAACGAAAACATGAACCAGACCGTTTTCAACCTTCAGGGATGGGATTGATTTTTCGATTAGATGGGTAATAGAAATCAATGCTTCATGAGAAGTGGTTTTAAGCGATACTTGCGTGGAATCCATCATTCGTTTCTCCCAGGAAAGCTGACTGTGTTGACAGAAATGCTTGAATGAAAGGTGAGAACAATTGAGAGGCGGTCGTGAATGGGCGGAATGCACGAATATTGATTAATCCGTGTCAGAAACTGGTGGTTTAAGACCGACAAACATCATTATCAGTCGGTCTTTTTTACAACAAGTGGCTTATCAAAAGGGCTTCACCATCACCGAAAGACCTTAATCCAGAATGTGATGGCGTGTGATTGCGCGCTGGATTTTCATTTGCATTCGTTCTACAACATCAACCTGATCGACGTCTTTCAAGGCCTTTTCCAGCTTCTTTTCTGCAGTCTCCAGAGCGATCTTTGATCTCTCCAGGTCAATGTCATCCTTTAACTCGGCGGTCTTCGCTAATACTGTAATTTTATCCTTACAGACTTCGGCATAGCCATAGTGAACGGCAACTTTCTCTTCACTTCCACCAGTTTTATAGCTGAGAACCCCGCTCTGGAGATTGGTCAGCAAAGGAATATGGCCTGGCAGAATTCCAAGCTCTCCAATCTCTCCCGGAATTGTCACGTATTCTGCCTCAGTCGAAAGAAGGATACTCTGAGGTGTTACAATTTCTAAAGTTAGAGTCATATCGCTTTATATTGTATTATAGTGTTTTGGCTTTTTCAAGAACCTGATCTATTGAACCAACCATGTAGAATGCCTGTTCCGGAATATCATCATGCTGACCAGACAGGATTTCCTGAAAACCCTTAATTGTATCCTTAACATCAACATATTCACCGGAACGACCAGTGAAAGCCTCGGCAACACTAAACGGCTGAGATAGGAAACGCTCAATCTTTCTGGCCCTTTCTACTACCAACTTCTGCTCATCTGACAATTCATCCATACCCAGAATGGCGATAATATCCTGTAGATCCTTATACTGCTGTAGTATTCCCTGAACAGCCTGTGCCGTACTATAGTGTTCCTCTCCAACAATCAGTGGGTCGAGGATACGTGATGTTGAGTCCAGCGGGTCTACAGCTGGATAGATCCCTTTTTCAGAGATGGGTCGTGACAGTACACAGGTTGCATCAAGATGGGCAAACGTTGTTGCGGGAGCAGGGTCGGTCAAGTCGTCGGCCGGGACATAAACAGCCTGAATTGATGTAATGGAACCTTTCGCGGTTGATGTGATCCGTTCCTGCATGGCACCCATCTCAGTTGAAAGAGTTGGTTGGTAACCTACAGCAGAAGGAATCCTTCCCAAGAGAGCGGATACTTCGGAGCCGGCCTGCGTAAATCGGAAGATATTGTCAATGAACATTAAAACGTCCTTATTCTGAACGTCACGGAAGTATTCGGCAACGGTAATTCCACTTAACGCAACACGGAGGCGAGCTCCAGGGGGTTCATTCATCTGACCGAACACCAGGGCTACCTTTGGAAGTACACCCGCTTCTTCCATTTCCACCCAGAGGTCGTTTCCTTCGCGGGTTCGCTCACCAACACCGGCAAATACGGAGTAACCACCGTGGTGTTGGGCAATGTTATTGATCATCTCCTGAATAACCACAGTTTTACCGACACCGGCGCCTCCGAACAGACCGATCTTACCACCTTTCAGGAATGGGCAGATGAGATCAAGAACCTTAACACCTGTAACCAGCATAGAGGCTGATGTATCCTGTTCTGAAAATGAGGGCGGGTCGCGGTGGATAGACCATTTTTCTGTAGATTCTATAGGTCCCATTTCATCAATAGGATCACCTGTAACATTCATGATCCTTCCCAGAACGTTATCGCCTACAGGAACCTGGATTGGATTTCCGGTTGTAATAACCTCCATGCCTCTTACCAGACCGTCTGTTCCACTCATGGCAACGGTTCGGACTGTGTTTTCTCCTAGATGTTGCTGTACTTCGAGAATAAGGCTGATTTTTTCACCCTGATATTCAAAATCCAATGTCAGAGCTTCAAGAATTGCCGGTAAATTCTCCTTCTCAAATTCAACATCGACGACCACACCGATGACCTGAATAATTTTTCCTTTTACCATTGATAAGCCTCAAATTTTATAGTGACAGGATAGTAGATTACACTCACTCCATCCCAAAATCATGTTCCAAGTAATGAATAAATACGTTAATCAATGACACATAAAGCTTTTACAAGATCAAAATATCTGTCAGATAGCTTCTGCTCCGGATATAATCTCAATCAGTTCGGAGGTAATCGCTGCCTGTCTGGCACGGTTGTACTGTATTTCCAGGGCAGAGAGCATATCACCAGCATTGTTCGTGGCGGCATCCATTGCGGTCATGCGCGCTGCGTGTTCGCTGGCAATGTTGTTTAGCAGAGCTGTAAAAGCCTGGTTTTCAACATATTGAGGGAGAATGGTATCAAGTATCCCTTCACCCGATGGTTCGAAAATAAACTCGGTACCTTCGCTGGTGGCATCTTCTTCATTCTCGGGCGGCTCAATGGGCAGCACCTGTTGAATGGTGGGAATCTGGGAAATGACGTTCTTGAACCGATTGTAAGCAACGAAGAGATGATTAAACTCCCCTGCAATATACTTCTGAATCAGTTCCTGAACAGTATTCCCGAGAATACCGGCGTACTCAGATTCCTTTCTATCTCGAAATGATTCTGAGATGCTGCCACCGCGATTTGTGAAAAACTCAGTACCTTTCTTCCCAAACGTAATGAGTTCAACCAGATCAAAATTATTACTGTCATTCGGTACAAAATTTTGTAACTGCTTGCAGAGATTGGTGTTTAGTCCGCCGCAAAGTCCACGATCGGTTGTAATCAATAACACAAGCGCCTTGCCACCATCCCGATGGGTCAGCAAGGGGTGGGAAGCATCTCCCTGCCCGCCGCTGAGGTTCGAAATAATGGACTTCAATTTATCTGCGTACGGCTTTGATTGGGAAGCGTTCTCTTCTGCTTTCCTCATCTTGGACGCCGCAACCATTTTCATGGCTTTGGTAATCTGCTGAGTATTTTCGATACTGACCATTCTCAGCTTGATGTCTTTAAGGGTCGCCATATTAAATGTCCTATTGTTAAGCCTGAGAAGTCATTGATTAATTTGCGAATTCTTTACTAAATTCATCAAGTGCCGAGTTTAGTTTTGCTGTGGTATCGTCACTCAATATTTTTTCTGCTGCAATGGTTTTGGCAATGTCAGCATAATTGGTTTCAATATGGTTACGCAGTCCTATTTCAAATTCTGGAATTTGACCAGGTTCGATAGCATCGCAGTACCCATTTGCAACTGCAAAAATACTGATAACCTGCTCTTCCATTTTCATCGGAACGTATTGTGCTTGATTCAGTACAGCAACCAGTCGTTCACCACGAGCCAACTGTCTTTGAGTGGCTTCATCAAGATCTGATCCGAACTGGGCGAAAGCCTGCATCTCGCGGAATTGAGCAAGATCACCTTTCAGTGTACCGGCAACTGACTTCATTGCTTTTGCCTGGGCAGCTCCCCCAACCCGTGATACCGAAATACCAACGTTAATGGCAGGACGTACACCTGAGTTAAATAGTTCTGTCTCCAGAAATATCTGACCATCAGTGATGGAGATAACGTTTGTCGGAATATAAGCAGATACGTCACTGGCCTGGGTCTCGATAATCGGTAGAGCGGTGATGGAACCGGCACCCAGTTTGTCACTTAATTTACAGGCCCTTTCCAGCAAGCGGCTATGCACGTTGAAGATGTCACCAGGATATGCTTCACGTCCGGGAGGTCGTCTCAGCAGCAGTGAAAGCTGTCGATAGGCAACTGCCTGCTTGGAAAGATCATCGTATATAATAAGGACATGCTTTCCTTTTTTTGCAAAATATTCAGCCATCGCAACACCTGCGTAAGGAGCGATGAACTGAAGTGGTGCGGGATCACTGGCAGATGCAGCCACGACCGTGGTGTATTCCATGGCCCCAAACTCAGCCAGTTTCTGTGTTACCTGAGCAACGGTCGAATTTTTCTGTCCAATGGCCACGTAGACACATTGAACATCCTCACCCTTCTGGCTGATGATGGTGTCTATTGCAATGGCGGTCTTACCAGTTTGGCGGTCACCGATGATCAATTCACGTTGGCCACGTCCAATGGGAACCAGAGCGTCGATAGCTTTCAAGCCTGTCAGCATTGATTGATGAACCGATTTCCTGTCAACAATACCGGGAGCGATGACTTCCAGTCGGCTGAACTGGTCAGTTGCAACAGGGCCTTTACCATCAAGAGGGTCACCAATTGGAGAGATAACGCGTCCAAGAACCGCTTCACCGACAGGGACTTCCATAATTCTTTCAGTTCTTTTGACCTGATCACCTTCCTTGACCGCAACACCGGATCCAAACAGAGCAACCCCAACGTTGTCCTCTTCCAGATTCAGAATCATGCCACGAGTTCCGTCTGGAAACTCAACCAGCTCTCCGGCCATTGCTTTGTCAAGGCCATAAACACGAGCAATTCCGTCTCCAATGCTGATTACCGTTCCGACTTCTTTTACTTCAACCTCAGAATCAAACTCTTCTATCTGACTCTGAATGATGCTACTGATCTCATCTGCTCTGATTTTCATAATTTAATTTCCCTTGGATATGGTTTCACGGATCAGGTTCAGTTTATTCTTAATGCTACCATCTAGAACCAAACTATCAATTGACGTTATTGCTCCACCCATAATGGAAGGATCGACCTTAAAGGTAAGAGAGATATCTTTTCCTGTATATGCAGATAGTTGCTTCTGGAGATTCTCTTCTTCTTTTTTCGTTAATTTTAGAGCGACGGTAACGCTTGCAGTCGCTTTTCCGAGTTTTTCACTGGCTAATGTATCATAAGCCGAGGAGATATCGGCGATAATATCAATCCGATTTCTATCCGTCAGATATCGGCAATACTTCGTAACAAGGTCCTGACATGCCATCTTCTTGGTCAACTCTCCGATGACATCCATTCTTTTGTTCTTACTGACATTTGGGTCAAGCATAACACCCATGAGACTTGTGTTCTCCTGGAAAAGATTTGCGACGTCTGATATTTGTTCGCCTATCTTTTCGATATTCTTATCACTGCCGGCAAGGTTTAGTAGTGCCTTTGCGTAGCGGCGTCCGACAATACCTCCAGTCATATTCCCTCTTATTCGTTATGCGGATTAATTAAAATACTTTACGTAATTGTCTACTAGCGCTTTTTGCTCTTTGCTACCGATTTGTTCCGTGATAATTTTCTCGGCCATTTGAACTGATTCGTTAACCAGGAACTCCCTAATCTCATTCTTCGTCTTCAGGATATTCTGGTCGATACGATTTTGGGCCTGCTCTTCAAGTTTTTGGGCTTGTAGCTTAGCGTCGGCAATCATCTTTTCCTTTTCAGCTTCAATGGATGCCATTGCAGCCGCTTCGCGGGAAACCAGTTCCTTCTCGAGATCGGCTGTTTTCTGCTCATACTCAACCAGCTGGGATTTGGCTTTTGCCAACTCTTCTTTGGCTTGGTCTACCGCTTTCTTGGTGTTTTCAGCAGAACCGGAAAGCATATTCGTGATGGGCTTCCGCACAAATCGATAAAGAAGAAAAAGCAGGATAACAAAGTTGATCCCTTTGAAAAGCATGTTTGAACTAAACAGTGATTCGCTTTCATGACCCGCTGTTGAAGCGTAAGCAGTGAATGAAACGCATGTTATGGTAACAGCTGTGAAGAGTTGTTTGAGCATGGTAAAAACCTGATAATAGTATTTAGATGCTTGATGAAAGATCGAAACGTAAACTAGACGAGTACCTTGGACCTGATCATCTGTGCCAGGCCTTCTGTCAGGGAAGAAGCCTCTTCAAGTGCGCTTGCCCGATTCTTTTCCAGTTCTTTTTCAGCCTCTTCTAGTTTTGCAGCGATGGTTTCCTTGGTATCTCCGATGACCTTCTGTGAGAACTCCAAGGCTTCATTCAATGAAGATTGGCGGGATTGCTGAATTTTTTCACGGACATCAGAAAGCTTTGCTTCATAGTCGCTTTCGGATTTTTCAATTGATGAGGAGAGGTCGTTGGTTTGCTTAAGGTGGTCATTAACTTGGGATTCTCTGGTTTCAAGCGTCCTGAGGATAGGCTTGAAGAGCAAAGCATTCAGTAGAATCATAGTGACCACAAAGACTACCAGTATAAATAGGGCGGTTGGCCACTCGAGATGGAGCATGCCAAAATTGAATATCTCGCCGATTCTTGCTGATCCGTGTTCCATAAATTTGCAATATGAGAATGTTAAAAAGTTTGATTTAATATTGGGAAACAATAGCCAAGAGAGGGTCTGGTGTCAATATCCAATCATATATGAGGAATGATCTATATCAGAAAGATAAAGCGAAATAAACCGTAAGGAGAAAAACAAATACCATCAGGAAAAGGTAAATCAAAGGGTTTTATAGGAGCAGCATCCATATTCGTGCTGTTTAATACAGATAAATACTATATAAATTGGCAATAGTTGGAATCTGTATTCTACAACAACAATCGGAAAAAAGCCGGTTAAGGTGATGAAGACCGGAGGAAGCTGACAATTACGGTTTAATTTGGTCTGTTGGTATAGTAAGATAGCGCAACAAAATCAGGAATAAACCCCCATTTTGTTATACCCGTA
>JAOZRE010000012.1 GCA_029940215.1 bacterium
ACACCAGGCCCAACTCCATTTTATCCAGGGCTTCATCAGGATCAGCTGCATTCAGCTGTCGTTCAACCTCATCATAATCACGCAGATAGAGCCCTGTCATGATTCGCATCAATCTCAGTCCTTCATGTTGAGCAAGCAGTGCCTGCTGGCTTTTCAACAAATCATATGCTTTACGCCACTGCTTTTTCCAGATAAAGAATGATGCCGCCACCTTAACAGAATAGACAGTGGCCGGAACGGAATCCTGGTCCAGATACTCCCGTTCTACCAATTCATTCTGGAATATATGGTCTCTCACAGATTCACTTGACTGGGGTAGAGTTTCCCAAATTTCGCGAGCGTCAGCGTATCGATAGCGTTTTTCTAAAAATAGAGCATGCAGGATTTTACGGGATTGTCCGATTCGGGTCGTCAGAACCCGGTGATTTGGGTAGGGAGACATTTCGATCGGCAGAGGAGGGGAGGTTTGGCCAATAACCGGGTTTAAAGACATGATCAGAAGAAGCAGGAGTAAAAACCCGCTTCTCCACAGGTGCAGCCTATTTCTAAAAAATAAGAGTTGAACAACCATCAATATAGATTATCGGCCTTCCACTATTGAAACAATCTGACGCCTAAATGTTGACGCAGACGCGGTACAGCAACGACTATCAAATGGGATCCTTTGTCAGAACCAGAAAAGCTCCTCTGTAAAGCGGTTTCTTTTTCAACCCCCGCAGGACACTTCTCGCTTCAGTTCGTGATTGATAAGGCCCTGCATACACTTTCGTGGCTGAATAGTCTTTGCGAACATGTTCAAGGTTGAAAGATAGCTCTTTTTTAGGAAACATCTTTTCAATATGAAATTTTATTTCCTTCGCCCGATCCAGTGCCGGGAAAGTCCCCATGCTGATGCGATATCCGTTTGACTGGTTCTTCATTGAGGCATTACCAGCCATCTTGTTCTGCCGATTAATTTTATTTATGACAGATTGCGCTCTTTCCCTGCCAAAAACCTGTCGGGATACCAGTTCGATAAAATCATATTTCTCCCCGTCGGTTTTCTGGTAAACCGGCTCTCCATCTTGACGCAGTGCATTTATATATTCCTCTTTGCATGCATCGTAGGAGCACTTCGCCACCTGAATTAAATAACTCCTGCGCGGAGTCATTCTCTTAGCAGGCGCGGGAATCTCCGGTGCCGGCAACATCCTTCGAACCGGTTGTTTCTCCACCTTGATCGGAAGTTCAACAGGCGCCGCAACTTGAGGGAGCGGCTGCGCGACCTGTGGGACCGGCTGCGCTTCCATAACAGCCGCAGGCGCGGGTGCCACCATCTCCGTCGTCCTGAACAGAAACCAATATGCACCAAAACCACCACCACCCACGATCAGGAGAATAAGGGGAAGAATAATTTTCATTTTTCCACCACCCGCACTTTTCTCTTTTGGTGGTTTTTCCTTTTTTACCGGTTCCGGTTTCTCATCCACCTCTTCAGGGGCTGAAAAATCGGACTCATCATCGTCACCCTCGTCTCCACCACCACCGTCATCCATATCTTCAATGGAAGAGAGGTCCTCAAAAAACGAGTCAAGCTCACTGTCGCTGTCGGAACCCCCGCCAACGTCACCACCAAGCTCATCGTCTCCCATCATATCATCGAGCTCACCGGCAAAATCATCACCCGAATCATCATCCAGTTCTAAATCATCGTCACCAAAATCCAGGTCATCTTCAGCCATCTTCTTCCTATATTAAGAGATTTCAACTATGAATATGATCAAAACCTATCAATTTTTTCTATCTGTCGCAACGGTTTGGTCCTTTTTCATAAAGAATACTGGGCAAACAAAGCATAAACCATTCCACCCCGGGCGTTTAGGCTAAATAGAATCCATTTTTTTTGCAATCATAAACAGGCCTTCCAGGGTCAGGTCATCCACAATATCTTCGATCGTTGAAGAGGCTGGTTTGATCAAGGTTGCAAGACCTCCGGTTGCGATTACCTTTGGCTTCAGCCCCAATTCCAGGGATATTTTTTCCACCATCGAGTCCACTAGGCCTGCATATCCATGCACCACTCCAGATTGCATGCCATGAACCGTGTTTTTGCCAATAACAGTGGGTGGTTTCTCAAGCTTTATACGGGGCAACTTAAACGCTTTCAGGGTCAGTGCCTCAAGCGATAGTCCCAGCCCGGGCGAGATGATACCGCCCAGATAAGCCCCTGTTTCCGAAATCACATCGAAAGTTGTTGCGGTTCCAAAGTCGATGATAACCAAGGCACGACCATATTTTGCATAACCTGCAGAGGCATTCAGCAATCTGTCCGCACCCACTTCACTCGGATTGTCCATCTCGACCTTCATATCCTGAAAACAGGAAAGATCGACCAGTTTACAGGGTCTGTTTGTCAATCTCAGTATGAGATCCTGAAAAACAGTATTCAAGGGTGTTACAACACTACCCAGCACAGACTGCTTAATATCCTTCGGGTCAATACCGTCGAATCGTAGTAAACTGTTAATAACAATCAGGTATTCATCGCTGGTTTTCTGCTTATCCGTACTGATTCTCCAAAGATGGAGAAGGGATTCTTCCTTATAAATGCCCAACACAATATTGGTATTGCCAACATCGATAACTAGAATCATGGCGGCTTTTTCCTCTCTTGCTGCTTCAGGATGGTCTATTTTCTAATAAATTATCAATAACTGATTGAAGTCTGCCTAGCCTATTAAAACCCGTGTTCACGTAAAAAACCAGCTGTAATTTTAGATTCTTCTGGTTTTTCCTGATCCTGGTTATTCATCAGCCGTTCAACGTAGCGTCCTATCATATCTGTTTCGATATGAACTTGATCAGAAACATTCAGGTTAGCAAGTGATGTCTGCTGAAACGTATGAGGAATAATGGCAACACTGAACCTGTCTTCTTCAAGAGAAGCAATCGTTAAGCTGATACCATTAATGGCAATGGAGCCCTTATTCACCACATATTTTTTCACTGCAGGATTCAGAGAAAAATCAATCTCATAAAAATCTCCGGACTTGTGAATAGCCAACAAACCAGCGAACGCGTCCACATGCCCCTGAACAATATGTCCTCCCAAACGGTCTCCCAGCCTCAAGGCCCTTTCCAGATTGATCCGATCCCCGCTCCGTTTACTGGAGAAAAGGGTATGATCTAGGGTCTCTGACGACAATTCAAAAACGCTCTCAACTTTATCAAATCGAACAACGGTCAAGCAGACACCGTCAATCGCTACACTGTCACCAATTTTGAGATCACCTTGAATTATCTGGCAACTGACACATAATTCCAATTGGTTAGCACCAATCCGAGAAAGTGATTTGATCGCTCCAGTCTCTTCAATTATTCCGGTAAACATGGTTGATTTCTACGAATATGATAGCGATACACCTGGGATTTCATCCACTTGATTTTTGCATCTGGATCATAACAGGTCAGTCGTCAAAAGGGAATACGGCGGAAGTGCGAAACCCTGAGTTAATCAGACATTTGGAAAATAGCAGGTCAGCATCAGGTCTTCACCTATTTTTTCAACCTGGTCCAAAGATAGATGTGGCACCTGAGATAATTTCTCAATCCCTAAATACCCGGACCACGCTTTGGCCTGCCAATCACCAATAATTTTTCCTGAGATGAACAGGCACAACTGATCCACTGCTTGTTCCCTGATCGCCGAGCCGATTAACTCACTTCCCCCCTCAATCAGCATTGAACAAATTCCTGCCTTATACAACTGAGCCAGACTCCAGATCACAGAAGGGCGCTTATCAGGGGAGATCATCACCTCTACGCCCTCCGCAACCAGTTTTTTCTCCATATTTCCAGATATACCACTTCCTGCAATCAACACTCTCCGTGTCTGTTTATCCACTACAAAATAGGATTTAAAAGGGATGTTGCCCCCGCTGGCATAGACAACTCGAACAGGTTGATATGGATGAGCGGAGTACCGATCTGTCAAACGGGGATTATCGTCCATAAGTGTCTGGCGACCGATAGCGATTGCCTGGTGCTGGCTTCGCAACATGTGCCCCCTGACCCTTGACAAGTCACCGGTTATCCATTGTGACTCCCCGGAGGCCATTGCAGTTTTTCCATCCAGAGAAGTGGCAGCTTTAGCAGTCACATAGGGCATTCCTGTCACGATATGCTTGTTGAATACACGATTGATATCCCGACACTCTGTCTCGCATACACCCGTTGACACACTGACACCATTTTCGCGAAGTCGAGCAACACCTCTCCCGGAAACTTGTGGGTTTGGGTCCAGGCAGCCGACCACCACCTTTTTAACTTTTTTTTTGAGAATCAGTTCGGTACAAGGGGGCGTCTTCCCGTGATGGTTGCAAGGCTCCAGTGACACAAACAGTATTGCATCTTCCGGGACCGATTCAAACCTTTCAAGAGCAACAACTTCTGCATGGGGGGCCCCTGCCTTCTGATGGAAACCTTCAGCTAGAGTCCGGCCACTACCATCAACCAGCACAGCACCTACAACGGGATTGGGATCCGTCCGAAACTGGGCGGTGAGAGCCAGTTCAATGGCTCTCCGCATGAGTGATTCGGAAAGTTCAAGATCAAAGGGGAGGGAATTCACAAGCAAATGGTATCGTATTGATCAAAAGGTAATCTGAGAACTCAGGTGGTTAATACGCTCCTCAGGCGATAAAATTTTGGAGATTCTGGCGCCAAATTTTTCATTGACCACCACAACTTCGCCCGTAGCCAACAGCTGGCCATTCACACAAAGTTCAAGCTCTTCTCCCACCAGGCGGTGCAACTCAATAACCGATCCCTGACCCAGTGAGAGTAAATCGCTTATATACATCTTGGTTCGCCCGACTTCAAAGGTCAGATTGAGCTTGATCTCCATCAGGAAATCGATATCGAGCTCTTTCGCCTCCGAATCATCGCTTTTATAAGCCTCAGCAACTTTATGTTCCGCCTTGGCAACCTCCAAGGCTGCTGCAAAGGGGTCATCACCGGCATCTGCCTCAATACTTGCAGTATTGACGCTTTCACCACTATCCATTGCCTGCATGGCAACCTCAAACGGATCGACCGGGCCTGATTTATCTGACGCGGATTCTAAACCGTCTCCGGCTGCAACTGCATCGTCGGCACCATCGCCCAAATCCAAATCTGCTAATGAATCTCCTGATCCCGACAAGTCGGAATCATCACCATCTATTGAAGACATTGCCGCTTCAAAGGGATCTTCGTTTTCTGCCATGTCTACTCTGAGTTATCAGGGGTTTTCTTCTCGGTTTCATACTCCACCGGATATCGACGCAGGCAACTCCTTTGCGAAACGATCCGAATTGGCTTACGGGCGTTCTGATAGCGCTGCTTGGTCGTTCTTACACAGAAAAAAGGGACACCATCCACCTTTTTCAGAATGCAGGAGTAGCGTGATGTGCGACACTCCTTGGGTGGAATGATTCTTCGTTTCTGCTTACTGTCAGCCCCAAAAACGGGCTGCCAAACCAACAACAGCAAACAGACAAGAAAGACAATCTGATGTTTCATTTAGAATTCCGGCTTTTCATATGCTGATCTTATGATGAGACAAGTTTGAATCACATCCAAGCCAACGAACCACGAATAAAGGTTTTACCAGTCATTTGATTATTGAACAGTAAACCGGGGACTGAAGCCTGAACGGTTTTTTCCTTATAAGAGTAAAAAGCACATTTTACGCCAAAAACATCAATCCATGCCGGATTAACCCTTCAATCTATCATTAGACATCTAGAGCGATTGAAAAAAATCATTCCCTTTATCATCGACAATAATAAAAGCCGGGAAGTCTTTTACTGTAATCAGGTATATAGCCTCCATACCCAACTCGGGATATTCCAATAGCTCAACATTGGTTATGCACTCTTTTCCTAACAATGCGGCGGCACCACCGATGGAGCCGAGATAGAAGCCGCCATACTGCTTACAGGAATCCGTCACCTGCTGCGTGCGGTTCCCTTTCGCGAGCATGACAAGGGATCCACCTTCCTTCTGAAAAATCGGAACATATGAATCCATCCGACCGGCGGTCGTCGGCCCAAAAGAACCAGACGCAAATCCTTCAGGTGTTTTTGCAGGACCAGCATAATAGATGATATGGTCCTTGATATAGTCAGGTAACCCTTCCCCTTTTTCCAGTCTCTCATTCAGTTTCGCATGGGCAATGTCTCGGCCGACGACAATCTTCCCGGATAACATGACCCGGGTTTTAATTGGATACTGCGTCAAAGTTTCACGCAACTTGTCCATCCCCATGGATAGATCGAGCTTCAATACCTCGTCGCTGGATCCTGCCCCTTCGGCTGACATGTATTGAGCCGGATTGGTTTCCAGTTTTTCCAGAAAAATGCCGTCCTTTGTAATCTTGCCTTTAACATTACGGTCTGCGCTACAGCTGACACCAATACCAACAGGACAGGATGCACCATGACGTGGCAGCCGAATCACCCTTACATCATGGCAGAAATATTTCCCGCCGAATTGAGATCCCAGCCCCAACTGCTGTGACATCTTCAGTACCTCTTCCTCCATTTCAAGGTCCCTGAATGCCTGCCCCATGTTATTACCTTCTGTGGGAAGATCATCATAGTATTTAGCAGATGCCAGTTTCACTGTTTTCAAATTCATTTCAGCCGAAGTACCACCGATCGCAATCGCAAGGTGATATGGTGGACAAGCAGATGTTCCCAGGCTGGCAATCTTTTCCTTCAGAAATGGCAGCAATTTTTCCGGTGTTAAGAGCGCCTTCGTCTCCTGAAAAAGATAGGTCTTGTTTGCAGATCCACCGCCCTTTGCCATAAAAAGGAATTTATACGCATCCCCCGGGGTCGAAAATATATCGACCTGAGCAGGCAGATTATTCCCAGTGTTAACCTCTTCATACATTGTCAGGGGTGCTGTCTGGGAATAGCGTAAATTGGTTTCTGTATAGGTCTGAAAAACACCCTTGCTCAATGCTTCGGTGTCATTGAACCCCGTCATAACACATTCGCCTTTTTTACCAAGAACAATGGCCGTTCCTGTGTCCTGGCAGCTGGGGAAAACCATTTCTGCTGAAATAACTGCGTTTTCCAACAGCGTATTCGCGACATATACATCATTCTCAGATGCACCGGGATCTTCCAGTATCTTCTTTAATCCCTCCAGATGGGATTTTCTTAGTAAGTGTGATACGTCATGCATCGCTTCTTTAGCCAGTAAAGTCAATCCTTCTGGATCCACTTTCAAAATGGTTTTTCCATCCAGTTCAGCTGTTGAAACATAATCTTTTGTCAACAGTCTGTATTCACAATTATCATTTCCCTGGACAAATATGTCCTGATAAACAAACTCGCTCATATGCCCTTCCTTTCTCTTGGTTTTCTTCTTTACTTGATGAGACCGATATTTAAATGGAACCTGATGATATTTTATCAGTCACACTTTGCCATGAAAAGCACATTATGTCACCCGTTTAAATCGGCAATAGGTGCAGCAAATCTAAAGTTTTAGTCGGATTAATCAGAATAGAATATTGCGACAGGTCAACAACCTCTTTGTGGAATTGGCTGAATTACTTTTCCGCAAGCATGTTCCGTGAACGTGTATAGCTGGGAACTTGATACCAGAGGGGAACCGGACTCTCTGCTCGGCAGGTGCCCGGTTGATAAAACCGAGGGAACGACTATTTTACCGCAGATCTATTCAGCAGCCGTAGGTTCTGCTGCTTTTTCACTTTCCGCACCAGCTGCTGGTGTTTCTTCTGAGGATTCTTCCCCTTCAGCTGGTTGCTCCTGGCTCTCACCCGCTTCTGCCACCACCTTAATCATGAGATCCGCATTTACTTCTGTATGCAGCTTCACAGGCAGAACGTGACTGCCCAGCGTTTTTATCGGGCTGGAGAGATTGAGTTGTTTTCGGTCCAGATTAATACCTTTTTCCGCCAACGCATCATAGATATGCTTCTGGGTAACAGACCCAAACAGTTTTCCGCTTTCACCAGATTTCATGGCAAAAATGATTTCAATTTCTTCGAGCTGCTTCGCAAAATTCTGAGCTTGTCCAATAGCATCCGCTCTCTTTTTTGCCAGAAGACCTCTGTGATGGCTAATCTGTTTGACGTTTTCCCGTGAAAGGGGCAGCGCTTTTCCCTGGGGAATTAGAAAATTTCTGGCGAATCCACGTTTGACTTCAACCTCATCTCCCAGTGATCCAAGCTTAAAAACGTCTTCTTTGAGGATTATTTTCATGTTTTCTTTCCTATTATTGACACGTTTAAAAATTATTCCTGAATCTCATCCTGTTCAACATACCCTGCTGCAAATGAGAGCAAAGCAGCGTTTCGAGCTTGTTTGATCGCCCGTGTGATTTTTTTCTGAGATCTGGCATTCAGTCCGGATATTCTCCTGGGAATGATTTTCCCTTTATCCGTGATAAACATTTTCAGTAGTTCAATATCCTTGTAATCAATCTCCTCAATCCCGGCCACCGTTATCGGGCAGGGGCGGGTTGGCAGTTTTTCCCTGACATATTGGGTTCTTTTCTTTTTCTTTGACATATCAAGCTCCTAGTTTTTCAGAGACCAAGTTGGCGCTCTTTTGGGGTTCCGCTTTCAATATTTCAAAATCGTCATGGGCCTTTTTCAAATCCGCAACGATAATGACAAAAAACTTAATCACTTTGTCATCGTAACCAAATTGGCGTTCCATCTCTTCAATAGTGTCGCCATCTCCTTCGGCCCAGAGCAGGTAGAATATACCATGCTTCATTTTGTTGATTTCATATCCAAGCTTCCGTCGTCCCCAGGAGCCTTCAAACTTAATGTCACCTCCAACATTTGAGATGATCTCTTTATGCTTGCCCAATACCGCCTGACTCTCTTCATCCGTCAGGCTGGCATCGACAATCACCACGATCTCATAGGTATTTCTTTTCTTCATTTTTTCTATCCTTTCGAGTTAAAGCCCGGTTCAACCGGGCAAGGAACAATCGTGAAACCTTCATTTCACAAAAATATTCCGGCAGGATCTTAACGGTTTCCTGCCCTATCTCCTATAACACTGAAAACAGCCGGAAAGTCGTTCATGGCTGAATGTGAATGGTCGCGTCCCGAATAAAGTCCAGCTGGTGTTCCACTGTCTGCTGAACCGCATGATCTATCAGGTCTGCTACGTCCTTCGATGGCTTGCTGAGAACATAATCAGCAACCTTCTGACGACCGTCCGGCCGTCCAATTCCAATCTTGATGCGATGAAAATCGCCAACACCAAATAGCTGCATGATGTTTCTCAGCCCATTGTGACCACCATGCCCTCCACCGGTACGATACCTCAAAGACCCGACCGGACGATCAATATCATCCGAAATGATCAGGATCTCCGGTATCGGGACTTTATAAAACTGCTGACACGCCAGTACCGACTCACCGCTCACATTCATGAACGTTTGGGGCTTCAGTAGGATGTATCCATTTCCCTGGTATGACCCACGACTCATGAGCCCCTTGAAACGGGAGCGCCATGGATCCGCTGATATTTTTGACGACAAGGCGTCCAGAGCGAGAAACCCAACGTTGTGCAATGTATTTCGATACTGACTCCCGGGATTCCCCAAGCCAACTATGAGTTTCATCATCACCGTTAAAAAAACGAACAGGTAAACACTTAAAAACAGGATTATTCCGCTTTCTCCACTTCCTGTTCCCCTTCTTCAACCTCTTCGCCTTCAATTTCTTCGCCTTCTTCACCCTCTTCAACTTCATCAACCTCTTCAGCGATTCTACCGGCTACCGTCACAATGGTATAATTACGGCCAGTTACTACCGGGGAAACCCCTTCGGGATAGTTGACATCCAGAACGTGAACACTATCGCCAAATTCGAGATCGATCAGGTCAATTTCGACTAATTCAGGAATATCCTTCACTTTACAGCGAACCGGAATCGCCCGCCGAATAATCTGGATCACACCACCCGTCTTAATTGCCGGACAGTCCTCTTCGTTCACTAGAACGACAGGGACATCTGCCGAAACAATCGAATCCTGTGTGACTTCAAGAAAATCAACATGCACCAAATCCCGACCTACCGCAGTCATTTGGTAGTCCTGAATCAAGACAGTCCTGTTCGATTTGCCGTCCGCTGACTCAATCTCAAGATCAATAACCTTCTTAGCGCCTTTCATTGATCGAATAAAGCGCATCGTGGCATCGGCTCTCATTGACACTACTAAAGGCTCCTCTTTACCATAAATAACACCGGGGGTGAGTCCCTTCTGGCGCAAGCGCCTGTTGGACCCCTTGCCGGTATTTTCGCGTTGCTGAACCGTAAAATTCATTTTATTCGCCTATCAATTTAGTTTTATACGAATTTCTAACTCACAAACCGATGTAATATCGTTCCCCGCTGTTTGCATTTCAGCCGTATCAATGCTTATATGGCGACAGAGTTTAAACAACAGCGACTTGAATCTCGAAATAAACGTTAAACGGTAATATTAACAATATACTTTTGTCTCGTCAATCCATACATGCTCTATTTTTTGCCTTTAACGTGAGGGTCCTCATACCGCTCACTTGTAACACAACCTTGAACACGTGTTGATATGAAATTAGATAACCAGAATATTCTTCTGGGTGTTTCAGGTGGGATCGCCTGTTATAAATCACCGGAGATTGTCAGAGGGATCAGGGAGTCCGGAGGTCAGGTGTCTGTTGTCATGACCCGTTCCGCCACAGAATTTGTAAAACCGCTGGTTTTTCAGGCCTTATCAGAAAGACCTGTCGCAACATCCCTGTTTTCGCTGGAGGAGGAAAATCAGATCGGTCACATCAAAATTGCTGAAAGGGCGGATGCAATGCTGGTGGCACCTGCTACGGCAAATATAATTGCTAAAATGGCTCATGGAATAGCAGATGACTATCTATCCACCTCCTTTTTGGCTTGCACGGCTCCTGTATTCGTTGCCCCCGCGATGAACCATCATATGTGGGATAATCCAGCTGTGCAGCACAATCTTGATATACTGAAATCGCGGAACCTGAACATAATCCAGCCAGGCAGCGGATATCTGGCTTGCGGTTCCTATGGAACCGGAAGAATGGCAGAGCCCGCCGATATCGTATCTGTTCTTGAAGACTTTTTCAGCAAAACAGGAGACCAGACAGGGTCGGGAAGTCCCCTGAAGAATATCGGTGTTTTGATTACAGGGGGACCGACTGGGGAGAGAATTTTTGCTGTTCGATTTTTATCAAACGACTCTTCCGGTAAAATGGGGTATGCACTGGCGGAGTGCTGCCAGCAGCTTGGCGCAGATGTTACCCTGATCAGCGGACCTACTTCCCTGCCGGAACCTGCACATATCGAAACCGTTCATGTCATGTCTGCCCGGCAAATGATGGAAGCGGTTATGGAGAGAAGTGAGCAGACGCAAATTATTATTAAGGCGGCGGCAGTCAGCGACTTTCGAATAGAGGCCCCCAACCCTCAGAAAACCAAAAAAAGTGACACGCTGGTGCTGGATTTGGTAAAAAATCCGGACATTCTCAAGGAGTTAGGAAAGAAAAAAGGCAAGGACCAGTTTCTTGTCGGCTTTGCAGCTGAAAGCCAGGATGTAAAGCATTACGCATCACAGAAACTGAAAGACAAGAACCTGGATCTTATCGTTGCAAATAATATCCTGCAGAAAGATGCCGGGTTTGATGTAGATACCAACCGTGTACTACTGATTGACAGTAAGGGGTCTACAGAACTGCCCTTGCTGTCAAAAGAGGATGTCGCTCAGAAAATCATGGATTACATCCTTGCGCAGGATAAATGTCAATCCATTATCAAGGGCTAAATCGGAAAGCGCGCCATCGGCATAGACTCATACGAAGCTTGTGTAAATTCCCATCTGGAGTATACACAAGATATCTCGTCAACTCGGATAGCCTCTTTAAAATGTCCGGTTTTCAGTTGTTCCGAGTATTCATTATCACTCGGTTTTATATCAACCGAAAAAATCGTCAATGTGATTTTATTATCCAAAATTGCTCCTCATTTTGATAGTCATCATAGGGCACAACTCCCTTCGGAAATTGTACACCGAAACCAACCCCCTGGATAAATGACGCTGTTGTCTCGTCCTGGAGTTGGGTGGTCCTCAGCTAATTCATCTCCTTACCGATTCTTATCCAGCAATTGTCCCATATTTGTCAAATTCTACCGGGAAAACAGCCATTTTCAACCCGCTCTCCCAGGCTGTCAATGGAAGCAAAGCCGCAGATCCTCGAAAGCACTCCAAATCAACTGTTAATGCACTTCACGTATCAAAACGCTTATAGAAAAAGCCGCCACCTGGATTGTCTTCTGTGCACTAGGCAGGGTCTGATAAGCATCATCAATAAAGCCTTCAGGGTCATGTGTTGATAAAATCTGCCTCCAGGGTTTTGCGTTAGTCAGGGAGGGAACCTCAAATTCAATGGCATCTTCATTGAAATTGGCCATCACAAATAGAACACTCCCTGATGCAACATCATCTATCAGGTAAGCAAGTGATTTTGTGGGGGTATTAAATCCGGGTTCTCCCTGTTTTACATTGTGCCAGCTGATATCCGCAATTCCCGAGGAATTGTTGATTTTTCCTGTAAAAAATCGCTTGCGGTGCAACGATCTGTGCTTTTTTCTGAATTCAATCAATTTTTTCCAAAACGCGAACAGATCCCAATTGAGATCCAGCAGTTTCCAATCCAACCATGAAATTGAGTTATCCTGACACCACGCATTATTATTGCCTGACTGCGAATTTCCAAACTCATCTCCAGCTAAGATCATCGGGGTTCCCTGACTGAGCATCAGAATTGTTGCCATATTCCGAACTTGCTGCCTTCGCTTTGAAAGAATCGCTCTGTCATCAGTTTCTCCTTCAACACCGAAATTGAGCGAAAAGTTCTGGCTTTCACCATCGGCATTGTCCTGTCCATTAAGGTTGTTGTGCTTTTTTGTATATGAAACAAGATCCATCATCGTAAATCCGTCATGCGCAGTAATAAAATTGATCGAGTGGTATGGGCTTCGCCCCGAATGTTGGTATAGATCTTCACTTCCGGAAATTCGAGTCGCCATTTCAGCGGTCAACCCGGGCTCTCCACGGATAAATCGTCGGGTTGAATCACGGTAGCGACCATTCCATTCCGCCCAGCGCCGTGAAGCTGGAAAACTGCCCACCTGATACAGACCTGTAGCGTCCCAGGCCTCAGCAATCAATTTTACATGGGACAATACCGGGTCTTTGGCAATAGCTTCAAGTAGAGGCGGATTATCAAGGACCTGTCCGTTCTCATCCCGGGTCAGAATCGATGCCAGATCAAAGCGGAAACCATCAACATGCATTTCAATCACCCAGTACCTGAGAGCATCCAAAATCATGTTATGGACAACAGGGTGATTGCAGTTCAATGTATTCCCACATCCTGAAAAATTCTGATAATCGCCCGTATGATCAAGAATATAGTAGGTACTGTTTTCAATACCCTTAAAGGAAATCACCGGACAGCTCTTGTCGCCTTCAGCAGTGTGATTGAAGACCACATCTAGTATTATCTCCAGGCCTTCAGCGTGCAGGGCCCTGACCATATCTCTAAATTCCCTGATGGCACCACTGCTCACATCTGATGCGGCAAAAGCGGTTTTCAACGCAAAAAATCCGATGGTACTGTATCCCCAGTAGTTAAGCAGCTGCTTTTTCGACTCAGGATTCGTATACCGGCACTCGGTTTCATCGAACTCTTGCACAGGCATCAATTCCACAGCCGTCACGCCAAGAGATTTAAGATAATCAATTTTTTCAACAATAGCATGGTAGGTTCCAGGGTGGCTGACTCCAGAACTGGAGTGCCGGCTAAAGCCCCTGACATGCAGCTCATATATAATTGAATCACTAAGCGGAATGCTTGGGGGACTGTCATCTCCCCAGTCATAGTCAACGGGTTCAACATAACCCAGATACTGTTCCAGACAGGCGTCCCTCTCACCCCATATTTCGAGCCCGGAGATCCCCTTGGCATACGGATCCAAAAGAAGTTGTTCCCGGTTAAAAATATGCCCAAATTCCGGTTGCCAGGGACCGTCCACCCGATACATGTAGTAGAAGCCATCCGGCAGGTCATCGACTAGAATATGCCACACGTCACCTGTGTGATTTTGGATTGGATGTAACGGAATTTCGTGATCTGGAATTGACTGATTGTCAAAATACAACAGCAGGGAGACCGCAGTCGCATTTTTGGAAAAAAGAGCAAAATTGTATCCGGAAACCATCTTTGTCACACCAAAGGGCATCGGTTGCCCCCTGCTCTTATTCAGGGTTTTCATCACTTTTTTATCCATCCATTTAGAAAAATCCTGTCTGATAGGGCTAAATCCGCCTTTCAGATGCTATCCTTGCTTGTGTAGGACCAAACCGGACCACTCACCCATCTGTAAATTTTTGATGACCTCAAACTGATCAAGAAACAATTTTAATAGAGATGCTTCGTTTTCAGTCAGAATACCACTGAGAAGGAGATACCCACCAGAGCACGTTAAACGGCCAAGATCCTCCGCCAGTGTGGCGAGGATATAATCCTCAATATTCGCCATTACGACCTTCGACTGAACCTTCAGTGCTTCCGGCCCGGAATGAATCAAGGTGATACTTGCAGGATCAACACCAGACAACACCAAATTTTCAGTAGCCTCAGCCAGTGAGTTCTGATCGATATCGATGGCGGTCACATGTTTCGATTTAAGCAACAGCGCAGCAATGGCCAGAATGCCGGACCCAGTCCCAACATCTGTGACCGTCATATCCGGACGATCATCCAGTAACCACTCCAACAGTGTCAGCGCCAGATGGGTTGATTCATGATATCCCGTACCAAACCCCTGCCCCGGATAGATTACAATTTCCTTCCGGTCAGGTTGAGACGGTTCCCACGGCGGTCTGATCAATAAGCCCACTCCAATCTCGATGGGCTTAAAATATTCCCGCCAGCCGTCCTGCCAGTTTTTAAGCGGTTTTTTCTCAACAGATCTCTGTACGACTTTCAATGCATTCAACTCTGGATTCTGCTTCGCTGAGTTCTCCAACAACTCGCTGGGATTCGGCAGGTTTGAGGGGAAAAAAACTGAAAATACCGTTCCTTCTTCATTAACCTCCCTTTCCAAAATCCCTGATGCCCCCATTTCAAACAAGTAAAAAGATACCGGGTCAAGCTGTTCTGATTGACAAAAAAGAGACAATTCCCAATACCAATCATTTTCGGACTGTACTTTTTTCATAACTTTCATCCTTGAATATAACCTCTCTTGGTTGTTACGACTTCATTCCGACACTCGGTCGTCAATTTTTATGCGGGACCTGGACCCTTCTTCATAAACTGTCTTTCCAATTCTGCCCTTTTCCATATGAAAAACAACCACTAAACAACAGGATTTCCGAATAACAAGTTGGCAATTGAGTTTTTCAGTCAATTCGATATCATCATCTCTAGGTAGTCGCATCGAATCCCAATTGAACAATACGATTAACTTTCGGGCTTAAGATTTTTACCGGAGTTATTTCCGTTATCATAGAGCATAAAGTGAAAAAATTAAATCATGTCGTTGAATCACAGCAGTTTGACAGTGAGCTGCTCCAGCACCTTTTTTCCCTGGCCGATTCAATAAAGTCGGACCCCACAGCGTATCAATGCCCCAATAAGATAATGGCAACGCTGTTTTATGAGCCATCGACCCGGACACGGCTCTCATTTGAATCCGCCATGTTGCAACTCGGAGGACGTGTCATCGCCACTGAAAGTGCAAAAGAATTCTCCTCTTTTTCCAAGGGAGAATCACTCGAGGATACGATCAAAGTGACATCTGGATACGCTGATATTATCGCACTCCGTCATTTTGAAATTGGCGCGGCCAAACGAGCGGCAGGAGCTTCCGACAAGCCCGTTATCAACGCTGGAGATGGTGCCGGTCAGCACCCGACACAGGCTCTGCTGGATCTTTACACCATTCGAAACCATTTCAACAATATCGATGATTTAACTGTCTGTATGGTTGGAGACTTGAGATATGGTCGAACGGTCCGCAGTTTATGTTATCTGCTGGGGCGCTTTCATAAACCCAAAATTCTCTTTGTTTCCCCGATTATGTGTCGCATGGCGGATGATATTTGTCAGTTTCTGACAAAAAACGGTGTTGAGTGGGAAGAGGTAGAGTTTGAAGAAGCACTGGAACATGCTGACTGCATTTATATGACGCGGATACAGAAAGAGCGGTTTCTGGATATGGACCGCTATGCGAAGGCACTGGACAAGCACCGTATCGACACCCATACCCTGCCAATGATTAAGCCTGGTGCCATCATTATGCATCCCCTACCCAGAGAAAAAGAGATCCATCCTGATGTGGACGCGGACCCCAGAATGAAATATTTTGAACAGGCTCAAAACGGTGTCTGGATCAGAATGGCTTTAATATACATGCTACTGACGGAGCAGTGACTTCAATTGACCTTCGATTAGAAATAGGGCGCCGTCATACAAGAACCTTCCAGTGGTATATAAAGCGTTACTATTTTCCGAAAGATGTGATATGAGTGTTAGCAGGGAGTTTCGTCCAATACCGAGCGATACGCACTAAATCAGGCCAATGTGTGGTGGAATATATGACTGGCTGACAACAAAATGAGGCACCTTTGTACTCTTCTGATTTGGATATCCAGAAAATAGATACCATGATAAACGATATTCGAACCGGTCGTATGTCACGAAATAGAAACTATTTTACATTGACGGAGGTGACGGCGTATCAACGTTTTAGGCGGGCCAAGCTGCTGATCTCTTTGATAGATGATTTAAATCATACCGCAACAATACATGGTAATACAATAGAGGTAAAAAGAGCAAAAGCGCTGGTTGAAATCCAGTTGTTTAATCCGATACTCAAGTACCGCCGGAAAGTCACCATTACGGAAGCTGAATTGATTTTGATCAGATCTCAAACGGGTCCACTTTAAAACAAAATTAATAGTTGACCCGTTAAGCGCTCACCTCTTGTCAGGATGAAGTCCATTTAAAAACAAAACAATATCCATTGTCGTACATTAAACAGTTCAAAGCATGTTCAATAGAATGACTGAACAACAAAAGCGCTCATACCCGGGAGTTAAATCCATCCCGTTAACCAATCTCGCTCAACTGAAGCAGCATCTATTTTACACACCTTGAACCCCCTCTCAAATGAGAATTAATTTAACAGGCACTAAAAGCTGTCTATTACTACTATTTTTTTTAAGTATGTTGCCATGCATGTCATATAGCCAGAACGCTCAACAGCAGGCGGCCCCTGCACAGAAACGACCAAAGACCACTTTTTCGCAAAGCATGAATCAATCCATCCAGGACTTGAAATGGAGCAAAACATACTATCTCAGCTATAAAAAAACGAATGAGGCAATCTATTTGAAACTGGCGGCTACTCATTGCGCCAATGCCATAAACGTGCTAAAGGCAACACAGGCCAGCTTTCCCAATACAACCCGATTTTACTACAAGGCAAAAAACAAACGGTTTGAAGCCTGCCGGTTTTTCGGAGACATACAAGAAACAGCATTAAGACTGGCGCCCAGTAACCAAATAAAAAATATCGCCAGCGACGGGTGTGATTTCTAAACCACCATTTCAATGAATTATGATTACACCGCAAGAAGCTCTCGACAGCCATATCCAGGACTTGATTGAACAGGTAAAAAAGCACCCGGATATTGATCTCTCGTTGGTTAAAAAAGCCATAGATTTAGGTAAAGAGGCGCATAAGCGACAATTCAGAAAAACGGGACAATTCTATTTTATCCATCCTGTCAGAGTGGCCACCAAAGCAATCGGCTACAACCTTGACACCAGCACTATTATTGCTTCGTTGCTGCACGATGTCATAGAAGACACAGAAGGCAATGATGCAAAAGAAAAAATCAGCCATGAGATAGTCAGCAGTTTTGGAAAAGGCGTTTATGAGCTGGTTGATGCCCTAACCAAAGTCAAAGAAAACCAGAATTTAACCCTTTATAAAATTATTCAGCTGGGCAGTGTTGACTTCAGAGTTATCCTGATCAAACTGCTGGATAGACTGGATAACCTGTCTGATCTCAAATACCTCCAAAGGGCAAAACAGCGAAGAATTTGCCAGGAAACAACCGCCGTATATTGTGAAATTGCCCATGGACTGGGTCTCATCGAAATTGAAGAGCAGCTGAAAGATCTTGTATTCAAGCACCTCTACTCTCATAGTTACAAACGAATCGCCAACAATCTGAAAGCCTTTTATGATGAAAGACATCTGGCCATTCACCAGATGATCCAGGAGCTGCAACAGCACGTCCCTACTCATCTCCTGCTGTCCATTCAGCCGCAATATTTCACACCTCAGACCTATCTGTTTGACCGGCATGAAATCGTCAAGGTATTGAACTCCATATTGATCCTGACCACCAATGCGCCTTCCTGCTATCAGGTATTGGGATCAATTCATACCAATTTCCGATCAATTCCTCTAAATATTTACGACTATATTTCAAACCCAAAAGCCAACGGCTGGCGGGGGCTTTCTACTAAAGTGATCGTAAACGGGGAACAAATACAGATCAATATTGTCACCGAAGATTTCCAGAATCAAAATAGAAAGGGGGTTCTTGCCCTAATAAACGAGGGGATTTACCGTTCTGAAAACTATCGGGAATTTTTACAGCTATATCTGGACGTTGCATCAGACAATACCCGTATTGAAGATGTCCTGCGCTACAGTAAAACCAAAACCATACAGACGATGACACCTGCAGGAGATGTGATCGAGTTGAGGTACGGGGCAACTATTCTCGATTTTGCTTTCACAGTTCACACGCAACTGGGCCTGAGAAGTTCGGGCGGCATAATCGATAACGTCCGTTATCCGAGAAACAAGATCCTGGAAGATGGGATGGTGATAAAGGTGATTAAGTCTGATTCGGTAAAGACAGAGAGGAGCTGGATCAACGATGTCGTTATGCCAAAATCAAGAAGGGAGATACTGAAGCACGTCAATACGAAACAGCCCACTAAAACAGCCTGATCCCACTGGACCATCATGGGTGCTAGGCCCCCGCAATTAAAGCTGCTGAATCAACAGTTCCTGAACCGTTATCAATAACCGTCATTTCACTTTCAGTCCGATAGCTGATTATCAAAACCAGCCTCCACCAGTTTTTGATGCAGGGTCACAACATTCCCTACAATGATGAGCGCGGGGGGCTTGATATTGTTATCTGCAACCAACGCTGGCAAATTGGAAACAGTTCCTGTAAATACTTTCTGATTCCGGGTTGTTCCCTTTTGAACAATCGCAGCCAGCATATCCGGTGGCATGCCGTGGTTGATCAACTCTGCACTGACTGTTTTAATATTTGACAGCCCCATATAGAAAACAACCGTCTGATTTGGTTGAACCAGGCTCTCCCAATTCAGCCCCTCCCCATCTTCCTTCAGGTGTCCGGTCACCAATACGCACTGTTGCGCATAGTCCCTGTGGGTCAACGGAATTCCAGCATATGTACTGCAACCGGACGCCGCCGTGACACCCGGCACAACCTGAAAATTAATGCCGGAGGCCATCAACTCCTCAATTTCCTCACCGCCACGACCGAAGATGAAGGGATCGCCCCCTTTCAAACGGACCACCATTTTCCCCTGCCGGGCCAGATCAACCAGCTTTTGATTAATCTGGTCCTGGGGAACAGAGTGATTTGCGCTTTTTTTCCCGACATAGATTTTCTCCGCATCCTCCCTTGCATATTCCAGTATTTTAGGAAACACCAGCCGGTCATAAACGATGGTATCTGCATTCTGAATCAAGCGCAGGGCTCGCAGCGTCAAGAGATCTGGGTCACCCGGACCAGCACCGACCAGACACACCTGGCCGATAGTCTGCCCCTGAACCTTCTGGTCGATCACCCCAATCTCTTTTTTCAACGCCTGCTCAGCTTCATGCTCCTTGCCAGACAAAAACATTTCAATGATTGGACTGGAAAAAATCCGATTCCAGAAATAGCGTCTCTCCTTTTTACTTTCAAGTATTTCTTTAACGTTTTCCCTGAATTTGCCAATCAACAGTGAGAGTCGTCCGTATGCAAGCGGCAACATGGCTTCAAGGCGAGAGCGTATGATTCGGGTCAGGGTAGGAGAGTTACCGCTGGTGGAAATGGCCAGCAACAGGGGAGAGCGATCCACAATTGAAGGGATGCTGAAAGTGCATAGCTGTGGGAAATCGATGACATTAACGGGAACCCTGGCCTCTTTTGCATCCTTTACGACCTCCAATTGCAACTGTTCATCAGGTGATGAGACAATGACGACTTCAAAGGCGATCAATTCGGCTGCTGAGTACGGATCCGTCTGGTGAACAATCCTGCCGCTCTCTTTAAAACCGGCAATCCCCTCACACAATTCAGAGGCAATAACGGTTACGCTGGACCCGGCGTTTAAAAGCATCTCAATTTTGTCGACGAGCGTTTCTTCGCCACCCACAACTAACGTTTTCTTTCCATTAACATCCAAAAAAATTGGTAGATATTCCATGACTTGCTATTCTGGTTGCACCAGCCCCATTAAAACCCAATTTGTTGCATCAGCAATTTTTCCGTTTATTACGATCTAAACGTTGCTTTGCACTATCTCGAAAATTAAAACAAACAAATCACCGGTGTGATCGCATTGATATAGCGATTTCCAGTGTATGTATCGGCAAATACAGTATTTATCACTTGTAAGCTTTCAATCGGAATAGTATTTTATATACATTAAGCGTTATATAATAAAGTATCAAATTTTTTAGAGCAACGGTTTAAGATCCTTTTTTAAAAGCCGCCTCATCAGAACAATAAAAAACTAGCTGGAAAAATGATGCCCCAGACCAACAACGAATTGCTTTGTCCCAACCTGAAGCTGTATAAAAAAGGGAAAGTCAGAGAGGTTTATGATTTTGATGATAAACTTCTGATTGTCGCCACAGACCAGATATCCGCCTTTGATGTGGTATTACCCAGTCTAATTAAGGGAAAGGGCATTATTCTTAACAGGATATCAAATTTCTGGTTCGAGTTTTCAAAGGGTAGCATCAAAAATCATATCATTTCGACAGATGTTGAGACGTTTCCAGCTGAGTGCCAGGAATATGCTGAAACCATCAGGGATCGATCTGTCCTGGTTTGGAAAACCGAGATGATTGAGCTGGAAGCAATTGTCCGTGGTTATCTTTCAGGATCCGGGTTCAAAGACTATCAGAAAACAGGACAGATATGCGGTATTCAACTGCCCGCAGGACTGGCAGAATCAGCAAAGCTGGGGGTTCCGATCTTCACCCCCTCAACAAAAGCAGTTGAAGGTCATGATATCAATATCCCAGAGGCTGAGTTAAGAAAGCAGATAGAAGGGAGCCTGATCGATACCATCCGGGAAAAGTCGCTCCAGTTATACCGGGAAGCTGCCGATTATGCATTAGAGCGGGGAATCATTATTGCGGACACAAAATTTGAATTCGGGCTACTAAATGGGGAAGTCATTCTGATAGATGAAATTCTTACGCCTGATTCATCCCGTTTCTGGCCAACAGAGAGCTACCGACCAGGGCAGTCTCAGAAAAGCTATGACAAGCAGATCATCAGAGACTACCTTGCACAACTCGATTGGGATAAAACCTATCCCGGACCTCAGCTCCCCGATGATATCATTCGACAAACCATGGAAAAATATCACGACGTGTACAATAAACTCAAACAATAGGCCCTCTTCTTAAGCGATGAAAGAGCAGATAATCGATTCACTGGTTGAAATTGGAGCCGTAAAGTTTGGCGAATTCAAACTTAAATCAGGCATCATTTCCCCAATATACCTGGATTTACGTATCATCATCAGCTATCCCGATATCCTCAGGCGTATTGCAGATGAACTGCAATCAATTTGTCAGCAACTGCAATTCGACCGCATAGCAGGTATTCCATATACCGCTTTACCGATAGCAACAGCTCTCAGCCTGGCTGCTGATCACCCGATGGTTTATTGCCGCAAGGAACGAAAAAAGTATGGCACAGGCCAGATAATTGAAGGTGTATGGAATAAGGGTGACCGGGTATTGATCATCGATGATCTCATTACAAATGGCGATTCTAAACTGGAAACATTTGATATTTTTATCGAGTCTGGATTAACCGTCAAAGATGTCATCGTCCTGATTGATCGCGAACAAGGGGGGAGGGAGAGACTCCAAGCGGAAGGATATAACCTTCACTCCGCCATCTCTATATTCGAAATCCTGGAGAGGATGAAATACTTGAAACAAATCGGGGAAATACAATATAATGAGATATTCGAATTTCTTCAGAATAACGGATAAATCTTTACCAAATGATACTCCTTAATTTAATTGTACCACAAATAACGGAAACGTTTTAGGTTAACGTTGACAACACCTGGAGATAAGCGTGAATAGTCGGTCCCTTCTAACTGGTCTTGCCCTGCTGGTTTTATTTTTTACCCTGATCAACAATTTTGAGTGGAACACAACCCCGGAATCAGAACTCGGATACAGTGATTTTCTGCTGTACCTTGATCGGGGACAGATCAACAGTGTTACGATCAGAGGCGAAACGATCAAAGGAACAACTGTCTCCGGAAAACAGTTCAAGACGGTTGGGTCATACGATCCCATCCTGATTGAAAGTCTCAGAGCCCAAAATGTTAACATCAAGGTCATAGAGGATGACAGTACCCCCTGGTATCTTGTGCTACTGCTGCAATGGGGACCCTTGCTGCTGTTGATTGGTGTTTGGATTTTCATGATGCGAAAAATGCCCGGTTCCGGGAAAATCATGTCGATCGGCAAGTCAAAAGCCACTCGGTATGAAAATAAAAAGATGGATATCACATTCAAGGATGTGGCAGGTGTCGAAGAAGCCAAAGAGGAGCTTGAAGAGATTGTTGACTTTCTAAGAGATCCGGGGAAATTCCAGAGGCTGGGCGGTAAAATCCCCAAAGGGGTACTGATGGTGGGACCCCCGGGAACCGGGAAAACACTTCTGGCTAAGGCCGTTGCAGGAGAAGCAGAAGTATCCTTTTTTAATATTTCAGGCTCGGATTTTGTGGAAATGTTTGTCGGAGTCGGTGCCAGCCGCGTCAGAGATCTTTTTGAAGAGGCACACAAAAATGCCCCCTGCATTATTTTTATTGATGAGCTCGATGCAGTGGGCCGCCATCGCGGAGCCGGACTGGGAAGTGGCCACGATGAAAGAGAGCAGACCCTGAATGCGTTGCTGGTTGAAATGGATGGTTTTGACGGCACAGAAGGGATCATCACCATCGCAGCGACGAACCGTGTCGATATCCTGGACCCGGCCCTGTTGAGACCTGGACGCTTTGACCGGCAGGTGACAGTAGGGCTTCCTGATGTGAATGGGCGGAAGATGATTCTGGAGGTCCATGTTAAAAAAATCGTACTGGCAGAAGACACCGATCTGGGAACAATAGCAAAGGGGACTCCTGGTTTCAGTGGTGCTGAGCTGGCAAACCTCGTTAACGAAAGCGCACTGCGAGCAGCTCAGTTGAACAAGAAGGCCGTAACACTCGAGGATATGGAGTGGGCCCGGGACAAAGTCATGATGGGTGCAGAACGTCGCTCCATGATTATGAAGGATGAAGAAAAGGAAGCAACGGCGTATCATGAAGCTGGACACGCACTGGTTGCCTACTATCTGAAGGATGCAGACCCGATTCACAAAATCACCGTCATACCCAGAGGGCAAGCGCTGGGTATGACAACATTCCTTCCGGAAACAGATCGCCTGAGCATGAACAAAGATGCTCTGATTGCCAGGGTTACCGTAGCCCTCGGAGGAAGAGCAGCTGAGGAATTGGTATTAAGGGATTTTTCTACCGGTGTGGAGGGAGATCTCAAGGAATCCACCAATATTGCTTATCAGATGGTCTGCAAATGGGGAATGAGTGAAAAGCTGGGGGCTTTGTCCATTCCGCAAGGGGACAGCGGGAACTATCTCGCTATTGACTATAATGCTGAAGCCCCTGTATCGAACGAGATTCAGGAGATTGTCGATGATGAAGTTCAGGGCCTGTTGTCTAAATGCTACGCGAACGCCAAAAAAATATTGTCGGACCACAAGTCGGAATTGGTCTCACTGGCCGAACTGTTGATTGAGATTGAAACCGTCAACCTGGATCAAATAAATGATCTAATTCAGCCAAAAAGCCCGGACACACCACCTGAAGCCATCATGTAGACAGCCGGGTCACCGAACAACCCGAATCAAAGAAGCAAAATGGATACGAGCAAATGTTGAATCCCATTTTCAATTCAACGATAAAACACTCTACACATACGGAACTATGAGATACCTTCTTCTGCGGCTGCTGCCAAAAAATCTATTTAGCCGTCTGGCTGGAATTCTAGCCGATCTGGAACTGCCGCAACCGATCCTGACCTCCGTCATTCAGCTCTATTGTCAATTTTACAATGTCAAACGGCATGAAATGAAAATGCCCCTTGGCGCCATGAGATCTTTCAATGATTTCTTCACGCGGGAGTTGAAGCCGGAACTCAGGCCCATCGATACGACTCCGGGAGGTGTTGTCAGCCCTGTGGATGGGACGATTGCCGAATTCGGCGATATCAAACAGGACCTGCTGGTCCAGACGAAAGGTATTCTGTATTCACTGACTGACTTGGTTGGCGAAAAGAGTGCCGCGATTTTCAAAGACGGCTATTTCATCACCCTATACTTGAGCCCGGCAGACTACCACCGCATTCATGTGCCCATTTCAGGTAAAATAAAGAGTTTCAGTTATTTTTCCGGCAATCTGTGGCCCGTCAACAGCCTGGGTGTAAAAAATGTCGGTGGATTGTTTTCATTGAATGAACGGATTGTTACGCCCATTGCAGGAAATCATGGGACTGTCGGCTTGGTAAAAGTCGGGGCTACCATTGTCGGTAAAATCAAGGTCAACTACAGCGATCTGAGTTCAAACTGCCGGAAACCAACTCAGCTGAACCTCCCCATCATTCCCGAGCGTAGTTACCTGAAAGGAGATGAGATCGGACAGTTCCAGCTGGGCAGCACTGTTATTCTCCTGTTCGAAAAGGGGAAGTTCAAACCAGTCGATCTTCAAAGTGATGCGCCTGTTAAACTCGGTCAACTCATTGGCATGATGAAAAGTTGAGAGTAACATTCTCCCGTTTTCTCCACCCTCCTTTCAATTGATGGTCAGACGCGCCAAATTCCTGCCACTCTGCTGCCCTAACTGACAGTGCCCATGGTCAAAGACAAAAATGCTGTGTTCACTGACTGTTGAGGACAGGGCTCTGGGATGACATCACGCTAAGAGTTTCCCCGGTATCTGATATTGTTTGAATTGAGGAACAAAGTCTGATGTAAACGTCAACCACTCCTCTGATTCAGGGTGTCGAAATGAAAGGGACGATGCGTGCAGCAACTGTCTTTCGATTCTTCCATAAGGGGGGAAAAGTGGTTCTTCATCACCGTTCAACAGACTGATAAAGAAGTCGTCCGTTTGGCCATAGAGCTTGTCACCCAGAATCGGATAACCAATATGCTCGGCATGGCAACGAATCTGATGGGTTCGCCCGGTATAAGTCCTTATTTCAGCCAGGGTTAAATTGCCATCCGTCCTGATAACGGTAAAAACGGTTTCGGAAGGCTTACCAGCCTCATTGACTACCTGCCGGATGCGGACCTTCCCCTTGTCTGGAGAATTCCGCTTAATGGGTTGCGTTACCAGTATCTCACCTTCTGAGGGCTTTCCAATCAGAACAGCGTGATAGGTTTTTTCAGGCACATGTTGCACAAACTGCTTTCCCAGGATGGTTGCAACAGCTTTTGTTCGTGCAATCAGGACAACGCCTGATGTCTCCTTGTCCAGCCGGTGAACCGCAAAAAGATCACTGAACCCCTCTTTCTCCTTCAAAATATTGATCAATGTGTTGCGATAGTATCTGCCGGATTCGCTGATGGGAAGGTTCCCGCTTTTTTCGACAACAAGGATCCAGTCATCTTTATACAGAATCCGATATGTATCATCTACAGGGGGCTCCTTTTCCCTGGGGCGCTCATAACTGACAACATCCCTGTTTTTCAGCAGATGGTAAGGGGAGATCTTCTTCTTATTGACTTTTACTTCACCGGTCGAAATACATTTCAACCAGTTTTCCCGACTCTGATATGGAAAACGCCGAATCAGAAATTCAATCATCTTTTCTTTTTTATCGTGTCGGGTATATGAAAAGGTCTGCATACTCTGTTTTTATTCTTCCTGATTATTAAGTTGAGTAGACCATCTGCCAGCCCTGATTTGAATTCTTTTCTCAAGGATGAGTTCTGGACTGACAAAGGTCATTCTATCTGATAAAGTAGTTATCGGATCGAGAAAACTAGTTGCCCCGGGGATTGCCAATTCGGTTCTTTCGGCCTGACCCCAGTTTCTGCAATTAAGGCGACCAGAACATCATTTACCCAAACCAGCTGTAAAAAACCAGATACTGAACTTGCTCCCATGAAGGCCAATTTACTCATCGTTTCAGTAGACGAAATTCCTGTCCATATTTCTCACTTCCTGCAACAGCAAGGATTTTCATGCCAGTATTCCCGAGGTGGCCTTAAAACAAAAGAGATACTAAAGTCACAGCAGATTGATACCATACTCTGGCTTTTTCTTGGTCATGAAAAAGCACTGGCACAAGATCTGATGAAAATCTTTAACAGATATCCTGAGATCCCACTGATTTTTATCACTCAGAGCTACGACGAACTTGATTTTGCAGATGATATTGCGGGGCTATTCGCCAATATCGACCTGAATGATGATCTCGATGATCTGCTGAAAACGATTGAGAGCTCAATCAACCTGCCCCTATCAGAGGAAGCGGTTAAAAAACCGGTGGACACGGATCTACCAGAAATTGAATTCAGGAATGTGGTTTCGCAGCTGATTCAGGATAACCCCTCTGATGAAGAGGACCCTACCTCACATGAAGATGATTCGCTCAAGGATATAACGCTCTGGAATGCCGTAGATGAGCAGGAAAAACGCGTGCTTTCGGAACAATTTAAACCGGTAAAGAAGAACCTGTTCTCAAAATTGAAAACCCTCATGAATTGAAAAGAACAAAACAAGATACCCCTTCGTTTAATCCTCGCATCCACAGGTGTCACAACGATTGATTTTATTGCCAAACACATCCAGGGAACAACCATCAGCCTGTTCAACCCCTAAGCCTGCCGGTAAGCTGCAGGAATCTGAATCACAACATCCATCGTCCAGACTCGGGCTGCCACAGTGCCCCTTTATTTTAATATCGCTAAAAATCATGCCGACCGAAAGAGCAAAGAACGCGATCACAAACGTTAACAATGTCGCAATAAAAACTACCATCCCATCCTCAATTTTTAGTTAAAAAAGACTTGAAAGCCGGTGTCATTTTCACATCAAAATCCGTTATTCCCCTGATCAGAAAATAGGCTGCCAGCTTTTCGTCAAGAGCTACCTGATAAGCTTTAGCAGGGCCCATCACTATAAAAGCCGTTGCATACGCATCGGCAGTCATGCATGAACGATGAATAACGCTGACCGAAGCCAGTTTGTGATTTATCGGCTTCCCGGATTGCGGATCTATCAAGTGTGAAAATCGCTTTCCATTTTTTTCGAAATAGTTACGGTAGTCACCCGACGTTGCCATTGAGTAGTCCCCAATGGCTATCACCTGTTGTATAACTCTTTCTCCCGCCGTTGGCCGTTCAATACCGACAATCCATCGTGTTTTGGATCCTTTGAATCCACTGGTTCTGATTTCACCTCCAATTTCGACAAGATAGTTCTTCAGCCCACGATTTTCCAGAAGATCTCCCACCTGATCCACAGCAAACCCTTTTGCGATTGCGGAGAGATCAATGGTAAGATCCGGGTGCCTTTTGCCAATT
>JAOZRE010000013.1:0-10700 GCA_029940215.1 bacterium
CCTATAAAGACCGGACATTTTGCCGGCATAATGCCAAGTAATTTTTGAGCCGACCCTTAACGACAGACACTCTATACAGCTTATTCATCTCCGTGCACTCCGTGCCTCCGTGGTGAGTATTTTTCAGTTTAACATCCAAAGAGTATTGTCGAATGGTCTCATTTTATTGAGAAACGGTCAAAAAGAACTTGCGCCAGCCCATGATGAACGGCAAGCGGCAATAAAACCGGCGATTGATCTTGTCAGCGTGAGTAAGCTGGTGGTAAAATTCAAGCCGAACACGTTCACCGGCTCCTATTCAACACCCATTTCCAGTTTATCCATTTCGGTACACATGCAGATCATTCGCGCTCAAACATCTAACCACCTGGATCAGATCAGAACCCTTTTCCGAGAATATGAACAGTTCCTGAATGTCGATCTCTGCTTCCAGGGGTTCGAAGAGGAGTTAGCCGGTCTCCCCGGGAAATACGCTCCTCCCGACGGGGCACTGTTCCTGGCCTTGAAGGATCAGGAGACCGCCGGCTGTGTTGCTGTCAGGCCATTGGAAGCCGGTATCTGTGAAATGAAACGGCTCTACATTCGTCCATCCTGCCGGGGACTCGGCCTGGGGAAGAAACTGGCGGAAACCATTATTTCGGAAGCTGAAAATTTGAAATACCGATTGATGCGCCTGGACACACTGGAAACGCTGACAGAGGCAATGGGGCTCTATCATTCCATGGGATTCAGCCGGACCAGCGCATACTACCACAATCCGTTGCAGGATGTGATCTACTGGGAACGCCCTCTGGGAAGCCGAGTTCAGGTCACCCAGATTTCTTGAAGTCACACCATTTATCACTTATTATTCAAGATGTCCGGATTTCATCTATACACAAGTAATGACCAGTCTGCACTGGCTTCCAACCTGGGGAAGACGTTCAGGGATCATCACCTGACCCGGGTGCTGGAACCGGAACGGATCGTTGTACAGAGTTCAGGGATGAAACGGTGGATATCACTGCAGCTGGCTGGACAACTTGGCATCCTGGCCAACTGCTCCTTCCTGTTTCCCAACCAGTTGCTGACCGATATTTTCGAATGTGTCATTCCTGAATTCAGGAAGAGGAACCTCCTTGACCGGGAGATTGTGACCTGGAAAATCATGGAACTGCTTCCGGATCAACTGAAGAAGAACCTGTTCAGTGGTTTAAAAAACTACCTGTTTGAAGCCGGCTGTCTCAGTCAGACCAAAACCTGGCAGCTGGCCCGCAAGATCGCCTATCTGTTCGATCAGTACTGTATGTATCGACCGGAGATGATCATGGAGTGGGACAGTGGTCAGGGCAAACACTGGCAGGCCGACCTCTGGCGTACCCTGGGAAAAGATGGTCCTGTCAGTCACCTGCCTGCGCTGCGCAAGGCTTTTTTTGACCGCATCCTGGATCCCGGGTTCCAGGGTGAGCTCCTCCCGGAACGTGTCACGGTTTTTGGCATCACATCACTGCCGCCCTTTCACATCGAGGTTCTGGCAGCCCTGTCCCATGTGATCGATATTCATCTTTTCTTCCTGAACCCATCCCCTGAATACTGGGGGGATATCATGTCCGGAAAGGAGGTTGCCCGACAGATGAGACGGCAGATTGACCCGGACATGACCGAGTCGGAGCTGCATATGGATCAGGGAAATCCGTTGCTGGCTTCTTTTGGAAGAACAGGCCGCAGTTTTTTTCAGCTGTTGCAGCAAAATGACTTTAATACGGTACTGGACAAGGATTTCTTCCGAAAGCCCGTTGATGAGACGAAGCTCAGCGCTATCCAGTCAGACATTTTTCGTCTGGCAGATCCGGCTTTGAGTGATTATCCAGACAGGTCACACAGTGCCGATGATCATTCGCTCCAGATTCATTCCTGCCACAGCCCGATGCGGGAGATTGAGGTACTGCATGACCAGCTGAAGCTGATGATGACCCGGCAGCCGACTTTGAAGCCGGGGGATATCCTGGTGATGGCGCCGGACATTAATATTTATGCCCCGATTATAAAAGCAGTGTTTTCAGCGTCTGAGGCTGGAGCCCGACCCCTGCCTTTTTCCATAGCCGATCGTAACTATCACCACGAAAGCAGTATCATTCAGTGGTTTCTGAAGCTGTTGTCTCTCTCTCGCAGCCGTTTTCGATTTTCCGAGATATTCGAGCTGCTGGAGTCAGAGGCGATTCTTGCCCGGTACACGATTGCCAGAAGAGATATTCCCCTCCTGCAGGACTGGCTGAGATCCGTCAATATCCGTTGGGGAATCGATACCACGCACAAACAGTCCGCCGGGACACCTGAAATTCATCAGAACACCTGGGAATTCGGTCTTGACCGTATTCTGCTAGGGCTGGCCATGCCTGATGATGATGGACGCCCTTACAGTGGCATTCTACCTTTTGATCGAATTGAAGGGAGCCAGGGCGAACTGTTGGGAAAATTCCTCTCTTTTTTCTCCAACCTAAAAAAGCTGGTGCAACCGTCAGCCGAGGAAGTTCTTTCCGGACATCTGCCCATTGATACCCCAAGACCACTTGCAGAGTGGAGCCTGTACCTGCAGCAGCTGGTTTTAACGTTCTTTGATGAAAATGAGCAATGGGATGAGGAGCTGCAGACCCTGAAAAACGCCATCGGCCAGCTTGACACCTTCGGCTCCAAGCAAGGTTTCAGTGGGAATGTTGAATTGGAGGTGGTTCGGGATCACCTCTCTGACACAATGGAGCAGAGAAACGACGGATTCGGCTTTCTCGGATCCGGTATCACTTTTTGTTCCATGCTACCAATGAGGAGCATTCCTTTCAAGGTCGTGGCGCTACTGGGCCTGAATGAACAGGCCTTTCCCCGCCGCAATCAGCCATTGAGTTTCGACCTGATCGCAGCCCACCCACGTCCGGGGGACCGGTCACTGAAAGAGGATGACCGTTACCTGTTTCTCGAGGCCATCATCTCAGCCAGGGAGAATCTCTATATTAGCTATATCGGACAGAACATTAGGGATAACAGCCGCATCCCACCCTCGGTGCTGGTCAGCGAGTTAATTCAATACCTCGAAGCTGCAGAGAAGAGGCCACCTGAAGAGGTTTCAGACCCAATCACCGTCAAGCATCGCCTGCAGGCTTTCAATCCTCAATATTTCAGTACGGCAGCGGGACCTTCCAGCTTTTCTGTCGACAACCTGGAAGCAGCAAAAATTATTGCCAATAAGCCCATTGAAACGACTGCGAGTTTTATCAACGAATTACCGGAACCTGTAGGACCACAACAGCCTGTTGATATCCAACAACTGATCACTTTTTTCAGTAACCCCTGTAAGTTCCTGCTCAACCAGCGGCTGGGCTTATCTCTGGGAGAGCACCTGGAAGAGATTGAAGACGCTGAGCCCTTTTCACTGGACCGACTCGAGAGGTACCAGCTGGACCGGATGCTGGTTGAAAACCGGCTTGCAGAACAACCATGGCAGGAGGTCTGGGAGCAATTCCAGTCGTCGGGGGCCCTTCCACCCGAGGTTGTGGGGAACGCCTGCTTCAGGCAGGAGCTTGAGAGCAGCGAGCACTTTGTGGAAAGCATTCGCCCATATTTACAGGAAGAGCCATCCCCTCCGCTGACAATCGAGGTTGATATCGATGACTGGCGTCTCAGTGGAACCATCGACCATCTCTACCCGGCAGGACCGATTCACTACCGCATGGCCAGGATTAAAACAAAGGACCGTATCTCCAGCTGGATAAGCTGGTTACTTCTCAATCTGTCCAATGCCGAGCTACCAGTCACCCAGTGCATTCTGGCCGGCCTGGATGCAAAAGGCCGCAACCAGGTCCTGTTTGCTAAACCGGTGGAAAACCCGAAGGAACAGTTGTCAAATCTACTAGCCTTATACCAGGAAGGGCAGACACGGCCATTACCCTTTTTTCCGTCAACCTCGGAAGCATACGTTCACACATTAAGAAACAAGCCGGAGAAGGCAATGCAGGAAGCGGAAAAACAGTGGCGAGGTAGTGACTGGTACCGGGAAAAAGATGACCCCTGGTTCAGCCGCTGCTTCGGTCACATCCATCCGCTGGATAACGAATTCAGGCGCGTTTCAATCGCTATCCTGGATCCGATTTTTTCCCACTATTCAGACAAATGATGAATACGCAAATCCAGCCATTTGATCTCCAACAGTCACCCCTGATCGGCAGAAACCTGATCGAGGCCAGTGCGGGTACCGGAAAGACGTTTACCATCGAGGGGATTTACCTGCGCCTCCTGGTCGAGAAAAAAATGGAGGTGGAGCATATTCTGGTCGTCACCTTCACCGAAGCCGCCACCTCGGAGCTACGTGAGCGAATTCGCAACAACATCCGAACTGCTCTGGGCGATTTCGAACGCGGAAAAAGCGATGAAGCGTTAACGGCATTTCTGATTGAGCATCATCCGGACCGCAAGGAGGCGGTTAAAAACTTGAAAGCCGCGCTCACACGGTTCGATGAAGCCAGGATTTTCACCATCCATGGATTCTGTCACCGGGTGCTGCTTGATCATGCCTTCGAGAGCGGTTCACGGTTTGATACTGAATTTATCAAGGACCAGGGTGAGCTATTGCTGGAAATTGTTCAGGATTTCTGGCGTCAGCACATCTACACCGCTGACGATAACTGGACTGCTTTCCTGATGTCAGCGTTTGAAGGACCACATCAACTGCTGAAAAAGTATGGATCCATCCTCACCCGCCCCGTCGCCCGAATCATTCCGGACCTAGTAGAACCGATAGGCAGTACCGATACCAGCGGGGGAGTACTACCCCCGGCAGCCCGGCGGGTTGAATCCCTGTATGCAGACCTCTCCCACAACTGGGCAGACAACAGGGATCGCCTGGAAGAGGTTCTCATCACTCATCCCGGTCTCTCTCACAAGTCCTACAGCAAGCGCTTTGTCCCCAAATGGATGAGGGAATTGGATCAATACCTCGAGGTCGGCAACCCGTTTACCAGTCCAAAGAACCTCTTCCGCTTTACCCGGGAAACCGTGACCTCCCAGGGTAACGGAAAAGAGGATCCACCCGGTCACCCTGTTTTTAACATTTGCAGTGAACTGGCATCGAACCTGGACGAGATCTCTATCCAACTGGTCACGCAGTTGACCGAAACCACCCGGCAGGAGCTAACCTCCCGAAAGCGGCAGCAGGGTCTCATCTCCTTTGATGACCTTCTGTTTAACCTGCGAGACGCTCTAAAACAACCGGCAGGAGACCAACTGGCCGAACAGGTCCGTAACTGGTATCAGGTCGCCCTGATCGACGAATTTCAGGATACTGACCCGATCCAATTCGAGATATTCAACACGATTTTCAGCCCCCCCGAACACCCCCTGTTTTTTATCGGAGATCCCAAGCAGTCCATTTACAGTTTTCGAGGAGCGGATATTTTTGCTTACCTGGAAGCACAAGAGCTGACGGAGCACCCCTACACACTGTGCACCAACTGGCGTTCAGACAGGGATCTGATTCAGGCGATCAATACCATTTTTAGTTTCCGGACAAATCCCTTTCTGTTCCAGGGTATCGATTTTATCCCCTCCTCCGGAACAGACAGGAACCCGACCCGGGGACTGCTGATCGATGATAAACCCGACGTCCCGTTCCATCTCTGGACCCTCATCGACGAAGAAGCGAGTATACCCAAACAGGTCGCCCACGACAGGGTTACCGAGGCAGTAGCGACTGAAATCGCCCGCCTTCTCAATCTGGGGCAAGAGGGAAGAGCCACGATCCTGGAAAAAAACAGTGAGGGCTCGGATGGTCAACACCCGTTATTCCCGGAGCATATTGCGGTCCTAGTCCGGGTCCATAAAGAAGCCGAGGCGATGCAGCAGGCCCTGAGACGACTGTCAGTACCGAGCATCATCAATACACGATCCACCATTTATGAATCCCAAGCGTTTAGCGACATCATCACGCTGCTGAAAGCGGTCGGCGACCCCTCTTCCGAGAAACAGGTTCGGCGCGCGCTCGTCACCGACCTGATGGGGGTCAGTGGAGAACAACTCTTCGAATATCTGGCAGATGAAAACCGGTGGGAGGCTGAACTCGAGAAATTTCAGACTTATCGTCGGGTCTGGCTGGAGACGGGGTTTTATGCCATGGTCCGGCTACTCACCCGGCAGGAAAACATCCGAACCCGCCTGCTGCGGAAGGCCGGTGGTGAGAGACTACTGACCAATTTTCTGCACGCCCTCGAACTGCTGCACGATGCTCAGAACAGAAACAAGTTTGGTATCAACGGACTGCTAAAGTGGGCAGAACGACAGCTGACATTTCCTGAAAAGGGGACGGACGACGCCGAAATCCGATTAGAAACCGATGACAGGGCGGTTCAAATTATGACCGTTCACGCCGCCAAGGGACTTGAGTTTCCCGTTGTTTTCGTTCCATTTGCCTGGGGAGCCAGAAGAACAGAGACGGTGTTTTTCCACGATGCTGACAACGCAAATGCCCTGACCCTTGATCTGGGTTCCGCAGCATTCGATACCCACAAAGCCCAGGCCCAGCGGGAAGGACTGGCAGAGGAGATCCGGTTGCTATATGTCGCACTGACACGAGCCAGGCATCGTTGCTACCTGATTTGGGGTGATATCAATCAGACAGCTGACGCTCCGCCAGCCTGGTTGTTTCATGAGGGTCATCCGAAACCTGGGCAGATACTGGACGACCTCCGTGTACTGGAACAAAACGGGGAGGGTCATATCCAACTTCAACAGATGCCAGAGGGTGAGGCGACCCCTTTCACCCCGGAGCCTCAAACCGACGACCCCCTCCAATGCTTGACCTTCAAGGGAAATAAGACCCTTGACTGGGGGATATCCAGTTTTACCAAGCTCTCCACCAGAACCGCCACCAACAGCGAAAATCCGGATCGTGACCGTATTCGTCAATCAATCGTGGTGAACAAACCCCTGCAGCCCCATGAGGGTCTCCAAAACATGTTCTCGCTTCCAGGCGGTGCTAAAACCGGAAACTGTTTTCACGAACTGTTTGAGCATCTGGATTTCCGCGAAAGAGACCCGGAAAAACTAAAGGAAGTGGTGGAGAAAACCCTGAAAAAATATGACTTCGAGGAGCAGTGGCAGCCTGTGGCTCTGGAGCTGATTCGCCAGGTACTCTCTGTCCCATTAATTCGTGAAGAACACCAGGAGACAGGATTCAGCCTTGGAGAATTGGACCCCATGGACCGGATCAGTGAGATGGAATTTTTCTTTCCCCTGCAGCAGATCAACTCTGCTGATCTATCTGATATCCTGAAGCCCCACCTGGCCCATCGCAGTGCCCAACTGCTGCAGAAAACCATGGAGCACCTTGATTTTAATGAAATTCCCGGGTTCATGAAGGGATTTATCGATCTGATTTTTCACCATCAGGGCCGTTACTATATTGTTGACTGGAAAACCAACTTCCTGGGGTCTCAACTGGCTGACTACCACGAAGATTACCTGCAGGAGTACATGATCTCACATTCGTTTATCCTGCAGTATATGGTGTACTCCGTGGCTCTTCATCGCATGCTGCAGTTGAAGCTGAAGAACTACCAGTTCACAACTCATTTCGGTGGGATCGCCTATTTTTTCCTGAGGGGAATACAAAAGGAGACATCACAACCGGTTGGCATCTTCCGGGACAACCTGGAAGGGTGTGGAGAGATGATCGAGGATCTGTCCCAGTACCTGGGCGGTCATTCAGAGGGGGGCCAATGAAACTGACGGCGATCCACTCCCTTTTCAGATCACCTGAATTCAGTGCACTCAGCCGCCATTTCGCGGATTTCATGCAAAAGCTTTCCGGCAGTAACGATCCCGATTTTTATCTGGCCTGCGGACTGGTCAACCACCGGGCAGAACAGGGTGATATCTGCCTGGACCTGGTTGATTATGCGGGCAAATCTGTGTTGAGATCGCAGGGAAGTCAATCAACCAACAGCCAGGCCCCCTCCCTGGAAAGCTGGGTGGAAACCCTGCGCCACATACCGGTTATCGGTGTCCCGGGAGAGAAAAAACCGCTGATTTTGGATACCGACAGAGACGTGCCCCGCCTTTATCTGTTGCGGTACTGGCAATATGAGCAGCGCCTGGCCGGCTTCATCCACCGGAATCGGCAACTCCCTCCATTGCCTCTGGATAATCCGCTCCTGGAAGAGGGAATCAAGCGGCTATTCCCAAACGCCCAGTCACAACCCGACCAGCAGGCCGATGCGGCGAGGGCCGCTCTGCAAAATCGGTTTTGTGTCATTACCGGTGGCCCGGGTACCGGAAAGACCACCACGGTCTTGAAGATCATCATCCTGCTGCTGGAACAGGTATCTGACCGCCCCATGACACTGGCCATCGCCGCCCCAACCGGAAAAGCTACCAACCGGATTAGAGAGTCTCTCCGCTCTTCACGGACAGAGGCTGACCAGCAAGGGCTCACAACTGAAAAGGTGCTTTCCCGGATCCCGGCAGAAACGTTCACCATCCACCGGCTGCTTGGCAGCATTCACCATTCGCCTCGTTTCCGTCATGACCGGAACAACCCCCTGCCATACGACTGCGTCATTGTCGATGAGGTTTCCATGGTGGACATGGCGCTGATGAGTAAGCTGGTCGAGGCCTTGAGACCTGATTCCAGGTTGATCCTGCTGGGAGACAAAAACCAGCTCTCCTCAGTTGAATCCGGATCCGTACTGGGAGATATCTGTGATGCGCCGGAGAGTTCAACGCATCAGAACATCATTAATCTTGAGAAAAGCTACCGGTTCGATGAACAGAGCGGTATCGGGAGGTTGAGTCACCTGATTAACAATGGGCAGGCCAGAGAGAGCCTGGAAATGTTGCACCAGCCCCCCTCAGCGGATATCAGATTGCAACAGACTCCTCGCCCGGGAGATGTCAGATCTTCACTGGAGAAAGCACTGCTGAAGACTTACCGCAACTGGTTCGATACCCTTTCAACCGAAAACGTATTTTCAATGGTTACCCGCTTCGGTGTGATCTGCGCTCTTCGCAACGGACCCTATGGCGCGGTCACGATTAACCGCCTGATTGAGCAATTGTTAACAGAAAAAAAACTCATCCCCAAGAACAGGGAATGGTATATCGGCCGGCCGGTTATGGTTACCCGTAACCACCATCAGCTGGAACTCTATAACGGTGATATTGGAATCGTACTGCCCGACGATGAAGACAACGGCCGCCCAAAGGTCTTTTTTGATCGCGGCGGGAATGTGTACCGTAAAATCAGCCCGGCCAGAATGCCGGAGCATGAAACGGCATACGCCATGACGATCCATAAAAGCCAGGGATCTGAATTTGATCGTGTTCTGATCATCCTCCCTGACCAGGACGCCCCCATTCTCAGCCGTGAGCTGATATACACCGCTATCACCCGCGCACGTGAGTCAGTTGATATCTGGAGCGATGACGACACCTTCCTGAAGTCCGTCAACCGCCGAACGGAAAGGAGTTCCGGTTTGAAATCGGCACTTTATGGAAATTTGACATAACCGCTCACCGATCTGGAGAAAGATACCCATCAAGTAATACCCAAAATACTCCCGGTTAACCATGGCAACATTTCTGGCTATCTGCTTCATCCGGTTTTCATCAGGATGTGGCGTCATCCCGGCAATGTGAACCTTTCTTGATCCGATGTGAATGAAAAACAATACATAATGTAAGCCAACTGAATTCTTTCACTGTCTTTGAATTGTACGGGTTTTTGGATCTTCGATTTCAAAATCCGATTCTCCATTGCCAGATATTCGTTCCTGACAAGCAATTCTTCGTCAACATGTCCGCCGACCAACGCCAATGCTTCGATTGCTTCCATAAAGCCTCCTTTCAATGCTGCATAGTCCTGATATTTTGTGAGAATTCGACAATAACCAGCGCACTATCAAGGTCGGCTGAAAAGCTCAATTAGAGTGATGGACGGAAAAACTGGCTATTTTACGGCTGGAGGATCATGGAAACTCCCTGATAATAAGAAAGCCTGATAAGGTAAACGCACTCGGACGGTGGGTAGCGTTGCTCCTTTGTCTCTCTACATTTTACCATCTATGAATTGCAATTTTATACGCAGGGAGAAATTATGCCAACAACATATAATGAAGTGGTATGGATAAAGTAGACACCGGAACGCACATCAGTGATCAGCCTATGGCAGATCAATTCAAACTGAGGTCACCACTCCCCCAGAGGAATAGAAGACGAATATGGGAGCAGGTTGGATCTGATTAAATCAAGAACCCGCTCATCCCTTTGGAGGGTTTTCTATTTTTGAAATCCAGCCAAACCGCTCAAGGCTCACCTGGTCCTTTTCGTTGAACCGGACGCCTTCAGACTCCAACAACTGACGCTGAATCAGATCGCCTCCCAGATCACTCCGCAAACTGATGCAGCCCAAGCGGTTAATCACCCTGTGCCAGGGGATATCCAGATCCTCAGGCAGCGCCGACAGGGCATAGCCTACATTCCTGGGAGAGCACCCTCCCGCCATGCGTGCCACCTGGCCGTAGGTTGTCACCCTTCCCACCGGAATCCGGCTTACCACACTATAAATCCGTTCATACATCGACGGCCGTCCGGCTGTTTTCAATGAAGTCCCTCTCCTGCTTAACAATGGTGAATATGTCAGCGACGGCACCATGCGGCTGGGGGGAAAACGCCCCAACAAT
>JAOZRE010000013.1:10710-11416 GCA_029940215.1 bacterium
TTTCAATCAAAAAGGGTGCACAACTCCCAGTCCATTCAGCTGCATCACAAAATTTAAGTGACAAAGCATCAATTTTATTCCAAAGTGATCTGCAGGACTCGTCAAGCGTCGCCCAGCCCTTTGTCCTGGCACCTGACACCTTCGCTTACGAACGAAAACATCAGACACCTGTCAACATGGAGATGACATGGATCTCAAGCAACTATTCTACCCCCGCAATGTAGCCGTTGTTGGCGCGTCCCCGAACCTCGGCGGTGGCAAGCTACCCTACTACCAGATTATTCAAAACAGATTCAAGGGCCGAATCTACCCTGTGAATCCTGCCTACCAGGAGATAAATGGCGTATCGGTATACCCCTCGCTGTCCGACATCCCAGAAACAGTTGATTATGCGGTCATCTCCGTCCCGGCACGACTGGCACTGGAGAACCTCAGGATGGCGGTTGATATGGGAATTCCCTTTGTCCATTTTTTCACGTCAGGGTTTTCAGAGACGGGCAACAGCGATCTTGAAGCTGACATGCAGGAACTCATCCGAGGAACGGAGACACGAATCGTAGGACCCAACTGTTTTGGCGCTTTCTGCTGGGAATCCGGGCTGACGTACAGCTTTCGAGTCAACCAATCCGACACTGGCTCGGTGGCTTTTCTGGGGCAATCGGGAAGCCTCAGTGACCTCTTTCTGGTAGTAGCCAATGCCAGGGGT
>JAOZRE010000013.1:11426-28031 GCA_029940215.1 bacterium
TATGGCAACCAGATTGACCTCAAAGTCGAGGACTATCTCTCCTTCCTGGCCGATGATAATGAAATCACGGTCATTGCAGCCTATGTAGAGGATATAAAGGATGGAACAGCCTTTTTAAACGCCATGCAGAGGGCTGCAACCAAAAAAAAGGTATTCGTGATGAAAGGGGGCACTACCCAGCTGGGGGCCAGGGCTGCCCAGAGTCATACCGGGGCGATCATGCAAACAGGGGATGTATTCCCGTCTGTCCTCCGCCAGACAGGTTGTGTTGCCGTTGGAAGCTTTGAGGAGATGATGGATGCAGTTATGGCAGCCACATCCGTCAAACAGCCAACCGGCAACAGGGTCGGGTATATGGGTGGCGGTGGCGGTTTTTCAGTGATTGCGGCAGATACCTGTTCAACATTCGGATTGAACATGCCCCCCATCAGCCCTGAAACATCCCGGCGTATCCGGGAGAAAACCGCTGATGTCAATACCAGTTTCGCCAATCCTGTGGATCTGGGTGCCTTTGGTTACAACCATCTCACCCTGCTGAATATCATGGAAATTATGGATGAAGATGACAACCTGGACCTGTTGATCCCGCAGTTTATGATCGGCATCTACCCCACTGAACCAGAATATGATGCTGACGCCGTATTGGAACGACTGAAACGGTTTAGAAAGCCTGTCTACCCGATCATCACTACTTACAGCGAACACAACGCCACGCACATAACAGCTAAGACGGACATGTTTCGACTCTTTCGCCGGGCAGGACTACCCGTGTTTAACAGCATCACTGACGTTTGTATGGCTCTACAACACACCCTCCCATCTAGCATGTGAATCCATATTCCAGAAAAACCCGTAACTGTCTCTGATTCATCACGATAAAAATCTTGCCTAATGCTGAAAAAAGAAAGGGACGCGCCAGTGTAACCGGCGCTATAACTAGAAAAGGATTGACAGAAAACCCCCAATTACGGCGCAATGAATGTTCAACTATCAAATGTGATTATCATTAAACCGCCCCCTCTTCGAACCAAAAAGAGCAGGTTGCGCAGAACTCATCTACATAAAGGCTGGGTAAATGCAGAATAAAGCTCCGGTTGTACTGGTTACGGGTGGCAGCAGGGGACTGGGCCGCGGAATCGTCCTCAAACTGGCCGAAGCGGGTTATTCAGTTGCCATCAACTTCGCCAGTAACGAATCGGCTGCCAACGAAACTGCCAACGAGTGCACAGGACTGGCTCCAGACCCCGGACAGCTATTCCTCCCTGTCAAAGCAGATATCGGAATAGCTGATGAGCGGAAAGCCATGGTCGCGACTATTATTTCGAAACTGGGACGGATTGACAGTCTGGTCAACAATGCCGGAATTGCCCCCGCTTCAAGGGTCGATATTCTGGAGGCCAGTGAAGCCTCATTCGAAAAACTGATGAAGGTGAACCTGCAGGGACCCTATTTTCTCACACAGCTCATTGCCCGTTACTGGACGGAACAAAAACCGCCGGTATTGTTAAACAGCGGGTTTGTGGTTGTGTTTGTCACCTCCATCTCAGCCTACACCTCTTCAGTCAGCCGCGGAGAGTACTGTGTGTCAAAGGCAGGCCTCTCCATGGCCAGTCAGCTCTGGGCAGACAGACTGGCTGGAGAAGGGGTCCAGGTTGTCGAGCTGAGACCCGGCATCATGCTAACCGACATGACCGAGGGGGTCAAAGAGAAGTACGACCAATTGATTGAAGAGGGTCTGATCCCACAAAAAAAGTGGGGAACACCGGAGGACATGGGATTGGCAGTCACAGCCATCCTGGACGGACATTTCCCCTTTTCAACCGGGACAGTGATCGATATTGACGGTGGCTTCAGTATTCGAAGCCTGTAAAGCAACCCAAGCTGAAAGTTGACTGTATGCTAAACATTGATTTTAAAATTAGCCCCCAATCGCTGCTGCCGGACTTGAAAAACCTGTTTGAGATGGCAGGGCAGAAAATCAACCTGACACGTGAACATTGGAACCCGGAGAAGGGCACTCCGGTCTACACCGAGAAAGGACGCTGGACAACCCGGGGATGGACCGAATGGACGCAGGGGTTCCAGTTTGGTTGCGCCATCATCCAGTTTGAAGCGACTGGAGACCAGGAATTTCTGGACTACGGCAGGGAGATGACCATAAAACTGATGGCACCTCATGTCAGCCATATCGGTGTACACGATCATGGCTTCAACAATGTCAGCACCTACGGGAACCTGCGCCGTTTGATGAGAGAAGGGCTGATTCCGGAAGATGAAGGGGAACTCAACTTTTTCGAAATGGCGCTTAAGGTTTCCGGCGCCATCCAGGCAGCCCGCTGGACACAACTGCCCGGCGACCTGGGGTATATCCACTCATTCAATGGTCCCCAGTCTCTTTTTTCTGACACCATCCGTTCAGTCAGGGCCTTGAGCCTGTCGCACCAACTGGGGCACGTGCTGATGGGGGAGCAGGACCGTAAAATCAATCTCCTCGAACGCGGCCTGCAACACGCCGAAGCCACTGCCAGGTACAATGTCTATTACGGGACAGGGCGGGATACCTGGGATATTCGCGGCCGGGTCGTTCATGAGTCCGTATTCAACGTCAATAACGGTTCCTACCGCTGTGCCAGTACCCAGCAGGGATATTCTCCCTTTACGACATGGACTCGGGGGCATGCATGGGTTCTGGCGGGGTACCCGGAACAACTGGAATTTCTGGATTCAGTCTCTGCAGAACAGTTCAACGCTCTGTCTGTTGACTCTCTGTCAGGTAAGGCAGAGACACTGAAACGTTTCCTGGAGGTTTCAGAGGCCGCAGCAGATTTCTACATCGAGCAGATGCCGGTTGACGGCATTCCCTATTGGGACACAGGGGCTCCTGGCCTGAGTGAAATGGAGAACTACCTTGACAAACCGGCAGACCCCTTTAACGACCATGAGCCTGTTGACAGCTCAGCCGCTGCCATTTCAGCCCAGGGTTTGATCAGGCTTGGTAACTATCTCAAGTCTACAGGGGATTTCGCAAAGGGTGAAACATACTTCCAGGCCGGTTTGACAGTTGCGCGTCGTCTCTTTGGCGAGCCGTACCTGTCCACTGATCCAGAACACCAGGGACTGCTGTTACATACGGTATATCACCGCCCGAACAACTGGGATTACATCCCGACAGGCCGAAAAATCCCCTGCGGCGAATCAACGATGTGGGGGGACTACCATCTGATGGAATTGGGGTTGCTGCTATTGAGAATGGCAAAAAACCAGCCCTATTACCGATTTTTTAATTAGAGACACGATGACGGCATCTGAGCTGAATGATCTGTCCAGACTTTGTATTCACACCATTACCACCAAACCATGGGCTATTGAAGTCGCCATTGAAAAATATGCGGCGGCCGGTGTCAAGGGCATAACGATCTGGCGCCAGTGGCTGGAAGAAAAAGGTCCGGTTGAAGTAGGAAAGATGGTCCGTGAAAGCGGCCTGGAGGTTGTTTCCCTTTGCCGGGGCGGGTTTTTCCCGGCCACAGACAAAGCGGGTCGGCAGGCAGCTATCGATGACAATCGATTGGTTATCGACGAAGCGGCCGCTCTTGGAACAGATCTGGTTGTGCTGGTTTGCGGGGCAGTTCCCGGTCAGACACTGGCAGAGTCTCGGAAACAAATCCAGGATGGAATCGGTACCATCCTGGATCATGCCCGGGCGGCTGGCATCAGGTTAGCCATTGAACCCCTGCACCCCATGTATGCTGACGAACGGTCAGCCATCAACACCATGAAACAGGCCAACGACTTCTGTGATCTGTTCCAGGACCCGATGATCGGAGTGGCCGTTGATGTTTACCATCTATGGTGGGACCCGGATCTGAAGCAGGAGATCCAGCGTTGTGGAAAGGCCGACAGACTCTTCGCCTTTCATATCTGCGACTGGCTAACTCCCACAAAGGACCTGCTGAACGACCGGGGCCTGATGGGTGACGGTTGCATCGATATTCGTGAAATTCGTGGATGGGTTGAAAACACCGGTTTCAACGGTTTTAATGAAGTGGAGATTTTTTCGGACAGCTGGTGGCAAAAGGACCAGGACCAGTTCCTGGAATCGATCAAGAAGGCTTACCTGAATGATAGTTGAAAGGAACAATGGTAGATACTTATGAAATCTGCATCTATTCTATCATTTTTCAATTACAGTTACGTTTCAAGATGATCTATGGCTCATTTCGTTGAACCCAAAACTCGCTTCGCTCAAACAGGTGGGGTTCTGATCACTCAATTTCGCCATGTTCATCTAAGAAACTACGCCAAGCAATTGAAAAATGATAGAACAGACGCTTAGAAACAGGAAACATCTCCGTGACCTCTGTGTCTCTGTGGTGATTCTTTTATTATGTGATACAACAACTTATTCAGAGTTGGAATTATGAAAGAGCATCGCGTGGGAATCATCATGAACGGGGTAACAGGTCGCATGGGAACGAACCAGCACCTGATCCGATCTATCTGTGCCATTCGCAATGAAGGGGGCCTTCAGGTCAGTCCCGATGAAGTAATCATGCCGGATCCGATCCTGGTTGGTAGAAACGAGAATAAGCTGCAAAAACTCGCCGAGATGACAGGTATCACCAACTACACCACCGACCTGAACAAATGCCTGGCAGATGATCAATACCAGATCTATTTCGATTCCCAGACCACCAATCTCAGAGCGGAAGGGGTTCGAAAAGCCATTGCCGCCAAAAAGGCTATTTACTGTGAAAAACCAACCTCAGCCGACCTGGCAACTGCCGTTGCACTGTATGAAGAGGCTACAGCTGCCGGGTTAAAAAATGGAGTAGTCCAGGACAAACTCTGGCTGCCCGGCCTGTTGAAGCTCCAGGACCTGATCAAAACAGGTTTCTTCGGAGAGATCCTGTCGGTGCGCGGCGAATTCGGCTACTGGGTCTACGAAGGTGAAAATGAGCCACTGCAACGCCCCTCCTGGAACTATCGTAAAGACGAAGGCGGCGGCATCATCATCGACATGCTCTGCCATTGGCGCTACATGATTGATAATATATTCGGCAAGGTCAAATCCATCTCCAACTTGGGGGCCACCCATGTCAGAACCCGCTGGGACGAAAATGGTCAGCCATACGAAGCTGATACGGACGATTCGGCATACTCCACCATGGAACTGGAAAACGGCGTGATTGTCCATATCAACTCCTCCTGGTGTGTCAGGCCCCGCCGTGATGATCTGCTGGTACTTCAGGTGGACGGGACCCGTGGTTCTGCCTATGCCGGCCTTCGTAAATGCCTGGTGCAGCCACGACAGGTAACGCCCAGAGAGGTGTGGAATCCCGACGTAGACCGGACCAAGAACTTGTACGAAGACTGGATGGAGGTGCCGGAGACCCGAAATTATGATAATGCCTTCAAGATCCAGTGGGAGTTGTTCTTAAGACATGTTGTTCTGGATGAACCATTTCGGTGGAACCTGCTCGAAGGAGCCAAGGGGGTTCAATTGGCTGAACTGGCACTGGCATCCTGGGCAGAAAGACGCTGGCTCGACATTCCATCAATAGGATGACAACCAATGATTATTGCCAAGCGATTTGAAGAACTCGGTGTTGTTCCGGTGGTTACCCTTCAGAACCCTTCTGAAGCTGAACCTTTGGGGGAAGCCCTAATAGAGGGTGGACTACCGTGTGCAGAAATCACCCTAAGAACTGACGCCGCTGTGGAAAGTATTCGCCGCCTGTCCGCCAGGAGGGAATTGCTGATTGGTGCCGGAACGGTGCTGTCCATTGAGCAGGCAGAGAAAGCACAGGCAGCGGGAGCTAGATTCCTGGTATCCCCGGGCCTGAACCCGAGAGTTGTCAAGTGGGCTCTTGCACAACATATTCCCATTTTTCCTGGGGTATCGAGCGCAACCGAGATTGAACAGGCACTGGATCTGGGACTGACCCACCTCAAATTCTTTCCGGCTGAGCCTCTGGGTGGAATACCGCTGATCAAGGCACTAAGCCAACCCTATCCCATGGTACGCTTCATGCCGACAGGCGGCATCAATCTGGAAAATTTGGAACAATACCTGTCCCATTCGTCTGTTTTTGCGTGTGGCGGCAGTTGGATGGCAAAAAGCGACTGGATCCGCAAAAGGGACTTCTCAGAAATCCGAAAAGAGACCGGAAACACAGTCCATACGATCAATTCGATCAGGAGCGGTGATGAAGTTAAAGATCGCAGATAGCGCCAGCACTCAGTATGATCTGGTCTCACTGGGTGAGGTGATGCTCCGTTTTGACCCCGGTGACCAACGGATTAGAAACGCCCGCTCCTTTAGGGTATGGGAAGGGGGTGGAGAATACAACGTGGCTCGAGGCCTGAAAACCTGCTTCGGGAAGAAAACAGCCATTGTCACAGCCCTGGTAGACAACGAAATAGGCCGGTTGGTACAGAACCGCATCCGGGAGGGGGGTGTTGACGACTCATGGATAAAATGGGCTGATGACGATGGAATCGGGGACACTGCTCGAAATGGACTCTATTTCTGGGAAAGTGGTTTTGGTATCCGTGGTGCAGCAGGAGCTTCCGACCGGGCACACACAGCCGTCTCACAACTGGCTCCTGGTGATATCGACTGGAACAGCCTGTTCGATAACAGTGGCGTCAGGTGGTTTCATACCGGAGGCATATTTGCGGGTTTGTCCGAGCAAACATCGGCAATAGCAGCTGAAGCCATGCAGGCCGCGAAAAAGTATGGGGCCATTGTTTCTTATGACCTGAACTACCGCCCTTCAGTCTGGAAGCGTCGTGGCGGAAAAAAAACAGCTGACACCATTAACAACCAATTGTTGCGTCACACAGACGTCCTTTTTGGAGTGGAATCCCTGGAACAACAGCCAGGCAGCCTTGATGGCAAGCCCTTCAGAGACGCAATCCTGAAAATGGTTGACCGGCACCCACACTTGAAGGTTGTTGCATCCACCATGCGGTTTGCCCGGAACGCCAATGTAAATGACTGGAGCGGTCTGCTTTGGCAGAATGACACCTTTTATCAGGGCCTCAAGCTGGAAAAACTTGAGATGTTAGATCGCGTAGGTGGCGGCGATGCCTTTGCATCCGGCCTGATCTACGGGTTTCTAGACGGCAAAATACTGGAAGAGGTTATTCAGTATGGCGTTATTCACGGTGCCCTGACCATGACCACGCCGGGAGACAATTCAATGGTATCAAGACATGAGGTTGAAGCGTTCCTACATGCCCGTAACCCGGGAATAAGCCGCTGACAATCGCAACCATCAAAGGGAGATCAATAAATGCTGCATAAAAGCGAGCTGCCTGCAGAGATACGACGGGCACTTCACGAGGGGACCGTCATTCCGGCCCACCCTCTCGCACTTGACAGCCAGAGACAATTCGACCGACAACGTCAGAGAGCACTGACGAGGTACTATCTCGATTCCGGATCAGGAGGTCTCGCTGTGGGCGTTCATACAACTCAGTTTGAAATCCGGGATGTGGGGTTGTACGAACCGGTTCTTGAACTGGCGGCCCAGACAGTTGATGACTGGACAGACAGGCCGATTGTCAAGATCGCCGGCCTGGCTGGTAAAACCGATCAGGTTGTCAAGGAAGCGCAGGCAGCGGTCTCGCTGGGGTATCATGCCGGCCTGCTGAGCCTGGCAGCCTTTAAAAATGCCGATGAAAACGAGATTGTCGAGCATTGTCAACGAGCCGCGAAAGAGATTCCATTGGTTGGCTTCTACCTGCAACCCGCTGTTGGGGGCCGCTTGCTATCAACGGATTTCTGGCGTCGGTTCTGTCAGATTGAAAACGTGGTCGCCATAAAAATGGCACCATTCAACCGTTATCAGACCCTTGATGTCATTCGGGGGCTGGTGGCCGCCGGGGCGGAAGAGGAAATCACCCTGTACACGGGCAACGATGACCATATCGTGCTGGATCTTTCAATCCCCTTCCATATCCGCCGGGGAGATGAAACCGTCATGATTCGTATCCAGGGAGGCCTGTTGGGACACTGGAGTGTCTGGACCAGCCGAGCTGTGGAATTGTTTAACCGGATTCGAAAAGCTGCCACCCATAACAGCGTCGATACTGGCCTTCTCGGACTGGATTCCATCGTCACGGATTGTAATAGTGCTTTTTTTGATGTAGCAAACGGATTTAAAGGGTGTATTGCCGGATGTCATGAAGTACTACGCCGCCAAGGTCTCCTGGAGGGAATCTGGTGTCTTAACCCGGCGGAATGTCTCAGCCCTGGTCAGTCAGAAGAGATCGACCGGATATATCATTCCTATCCCGAATGGAACGATGACGAATTTGTCAGAAGCAATCTGGAAAAGTGGCTGTCCTGAGAAGGCAAACAATCAGGCACGTAAAATAAATTCAAATGGAAAATGGCTATGAATGATATGTCAAAACGGCTGGGCCAGTACGGACTGATTGTCCTGGTTCATCTGGGTGTTGTCCTCATATGGCACATCGCAATCAAGGTTTCGGAAATTCCGGACTATGTCATGCCCACCCCGGGTGCAACCCTGATGTCACTGGGAGAGGACTATGGATGGTGGCACAATACTGTGATCACAGGCATGGAGGTCTATGGCGGTTATGGACTGGCTATTGTTGTCGGGGTTGCGATGGCGTTGATATTCAACTGGTTCAGGCCTGTTGAAACCATGCTGATGCCTCTGATGGTGAGCTTGAACATGATCCCGAAAGTGGCACTGGGTCCCCTGTTCATTGTCTGGTTCTCATACGGAGTCGGCTCAAACATCCTGATCTCCTTCAGCATCTGCTTACTACCGATTCTGCTAACCATGGAGAGAGGGCTTAAAGAGGTGGATCCCGACTTGATCGACCTGGTACGCACCCTGAACGCTTCCCGCTGGCAGATTTTTATCAAGATCCAGCTACCGGGCGCCCTGCCCTACCTCTTTTCCGGCATGAAGGTAGCAACCGTCCTGTCAGTGGCCGGCGCCATCGTTGGGGAGTTTATCGCTTCGGAAGAGGGATTGGGATACCTGATGATGCAGGTTCAGGTCACCATGGATACAGCAGCTATGTTTATGGGGGTTCTATTGATCACCCTGATCGGCGTGATACTTTACTTCTTTGTTCTGTTACTCGAATATTTTGTGGTTGGCAAGACCAACGCCGTGAACTGATTACAAAAAGGAAAACCCATGAGTCAACCATTTATCCATCTATCCGAAGTTCGTAAAACGTTCAAAAGCAAGAAAGAAGAATTTCTGGCCGTTTCAGAGGTCACATTCGATGTCGAAGTAGGAGAACTGATATCTATTGTGGGCCCTTCCGGCTGCGGAAAAACAACTGTTCTCAAAATACTGGCAGGCATTCATTCATATGAAGGGGGTACTGTTCGGGTCGGAAACGATGAGCAAACCTTTAATCCTTCCAAGGATATCGGCATGGTGTTTCAACAACCGCTGCTCCTGAAATGGCGGAAGATACTTGACAATGTCATGCTGCCTGCCGAGATTCTCGGTCTGCCACGCAAGGAAGCTCTGGACCGTGCCCGCTATCTGTTAGATATGGTAGGTTTGCATGGATTTGAGGACAAATACCCCAACGAACTGTCAGGCGGGATGCAACAACGCACTTCCATTGCCCGGGCTCTGGTGCATGACCCCAAATTGATCCTGATGGATGAGCCCTTCGGCGCTCTGGATGCTTTAACACGTGAGAAAATGAACCTGGAGTTGTTGCGAATCTGGGAAGAGTCAAAAAAGACGATTCTGTTTGTCACCCACGGGATACAGGAAGCGGTTTTTCTGGGAAGCCGGGTGATTGTTCTGACGTCAGGTCCGGCGCGTATGGCGGACAATCTCCTGATTGACCTGCCCTACCCGCGAACACTGGATATGAAGACCCACGAAGCGTTCGGGAAGTTTACCCGCCATATTTATAAGCACATGGGCATGAATTAGACCAACCTCCCTGAGCGGGAGGCTTGACTGATCTAAATACTGGCCAGAAACGAGGCTTCGATCTTTCGCAATTCCTGTTTCTGCTCAGCGGTCAGGGTCTCCGGGATCTCTTTTTGCATCAGTTCTTCCGCCACCTGCTCTGCCCTGTCTGCCAGGGTCGGGCTACCCTCTTTCTCCCAGTTTTCCCTCGCTTTTCGGAACAGGATCGAGGGTTGAAACAACTCCTTCCGGAAATGCTTCATCGTATGGTCTTCCCCCAGAAAACTGCCGCCAATCCCTACAGACCGGGTCACATCCAGTGCCAGGCTTTCATCATTGACGGTCACACCTCTCAGGTATCGTTTCACATAGGAGATGGTTTCGTTGTCGATAACGGCCTGGGCCGGGGAGATAGTCAATTCTGATTCCAGCTGACCCGCTCCCCAGATCAGGCTGACACCGCTTTGCATATGGGTAAAGTAACCAATGGACTTTTCGATCCCCACCTGACTGTCCATACACATGCCCTCCGTTGATACCCACGAGCTTGAGGGTAGATTGTACAACCGCCCCAGGGCTGCGCTCACATCCGCCAGTAAATGGTTTTCCGGGGCGCCGGTCACAGCAATGCCCGTCTTCATATCAAACACATGGGCCAAACCCAGGTTAAAAATACAGGGGCGACCGGGCTCCAATACCTGGTTGATCACAAGGGCCGAAAGAATTTCAGCATTTCCGACGGCTGCAGCCCCTGCCAGCGTTGTTGGTCCGGTCACACCCGCCATAGGTTCGCCGTTCAGGGTCGTTGGAATCCCTTTACCCGCGGTACGATAAAAGATATCCAGTGCCAGGTTTGTCCAGCGCAGAGGACCATGTGCGGTGAAGCCGATACTGAACCAGGGATAGTCTCCCACTACACTTTTCATGTCGCTCATCACGTCCGCCCCTTCCGGGGTAAAACAGAGCACACGAACATGTTTGGCGGTATTCTCGGCCATGATCCGCAACCCGACAATATCCTGCCCCCGGGGAGCCACATCATCCAGTGCCATGCCAACGACACCATCCACATTGGGCAGTTGCTCCACCAACCTCGCCATATCACCCATATCCTTTGTATTAAAGGGACGATGGACACCCTGTCTCAGGATATTCCGCCCGGGATTGGTCCAGATCGATGTTTCTCCCGCAGCAGTAAGGTTACAGCCGTCCCCATCTCTGTCTGCAAGCAGCACCTCCGAAGGTGCCTGTTCAATGCACTCCTCAACCAGCTCCCGCGGAAATCTTACCACATCAGCATCAGCACCGGGTTTGGCCCCGGCTTTCAACAATTTGTCAACTATCGGACCATGTTCGATTCGGACACCGGGATTATCGAGGATCGCCATGGTGGCATCGGAAATTCGAATGGCAGCGTCTTTATTCATAATCAGTTTCTTTTGGGTGTATCAAATTAACGTCTGTTTAAGTCAGGGATCTCGGCAGGCATATGGTTCGAGTTAGTTCTGTAACCATTTTGTCCGGGTAACGATGATTATACCAGAAGTGTAAAATTCAGTCACCCCAGCTCAGGTCCAACAGACGCATAAATCAATCCGGGCTGATCGAATTCCGGCAGATCCCCCAGTACCATGCGGGTAAACGATCGTTGACGCACAAACCCGAGTTCTCGAAGCCAGGACTGAAAATCACTGTGCAGGTCCATGGCATCAATATAGACCGGGCCATTGATCCCCTTAAGCACCTGGCCTATCAGATGACGCGCCGCTTCGCAGTCAGGCACCACAACAGGTCCAATATGGAAGGCGTGACTCCCTTCACGTGCCATGACGTACCCGCAAATCCTGCTATTTTGCGTCGCCATGTAGGCACAACTTGGCTGTCGATCATACAGATGACGTAGGACTGCCGAACGGTCAGCACCGAATATTTCCCTGTCGAGGCTCAGAATTGCTGTCAGATCAGATTCAGTGATAGATCTGATGGCAGCCGGTTGTTGATCAAAAGAAGGAAGGGGCGAGTTCTCCTGGCGAAACATGCGCTGGATTCCATAGAGCGGCTTAAACCCGATTTTACTGTAAACTAATCTGCCGGCTTTAGTGGCGTCCAGAAGAGGGATAATTGACAGACTGGAAAGGGAATCAACACAGCTGTTCAGAAGATGTGTCGCCAAACCCTGTTTGCGGAATGATCCTGCGACCAGGACCATGCTGATCCAGGCCAGTTGGTTACCGTGCTGCAATGTCAGCGCCGTGGCAACCAACTGCCCTTTTTCCGATTCAATACCAAAACCCCGACCATGATGCAACATCAGCTGCCAGTCCCGAGCAGTCTGGTTCCAACCAGCCTCTTCGGACAGTACAAGAGCACTGCTGATATCATCCGGGGTCAGGTCCCGCTCAATCAGGCCATTAGTAATCGCCATCACGAACTTCAAAATGTGTTGCTTTTCCGAGAGACTTTTTACCCTGTGACACCCAGTCGGCCACCCAATCGATCATTTTCGGTAACGGAATCTCTGGATAACCGAAGAGACGGATCGCTCTTGAGGTGTTGACCAGCCAGGCTGTTTCACCCTCTTTACCCTGAAATACCGGCTTCTTCCCCATCACCCGGCCAAACTCGGTGGCCAGGGCCTTGATACTGATGGTTTCGGGTCCGCTGACGTTCAGAGGGGATGCAGGCGTGGTACAATGCAAAAGCGCACGCAGGATCTGGGAGTTGGCATCTCCCTGCCAGATGACATTGACATGTCCCATGGTCAGGTCGATGGTTTCACCCGCCAATACCTTGGTAGCGATATCGTAAAGCACCCCATACCGCATATCGATTGAGTAATTCAATCGAATCAACCGACCCGGGGTCTGATTCAACTCGGAGAAGTACTCGAACATGCGCTCCCGTCCCACGCAAGAATTAGCATAGTCCCCAGGAGGGGGGACCGGTGCTATGTCCTCTGTTGAACCCTGATGAAGCACATTGGAAAAGGGATAGACGCAACCGGTCGAGAAAGCCACGATACGGCTTTTATTGAAGATCTCGCCTACAATACCCGGCACGTATGCGTTCATCGCCCAGGTGAGGTGTGTTGCCCCCGTGGTTCCAAACTTGCGCCCGGCCATGTAGACAATATTCTCAACCTGGGGCAGCTGGCTGACCGCGGCTCGATCCAGCAGATCAACCTTCCGGGTTTCAATACCCCACTCCTGCAGTTTTTCCGGAACCTGGGGATCAGAAAAACGAGCCACACCAATCACTCTCTTTTCAGGTGCTGCCCGTTTGGCAAGCCGTGCCAGCGTCGGCCCCATTTTACCGCCGACGCCCAGAACCATAATGTCCCCTTCCAGTTTCTTCAGGTCAGAGATCAATGCCTCAGACGGTTGGGTCATGAATTCTTCCAGATCCTCTTCATCATTAAACCGGTCAGGAAATGACGTCATGTCCAATAACGATTCCATAAGATCCTATTTTGGCATGGTGATGCTGCGATCCAGGAATTTGTTGGTATACACCTTTTTAATATCAAATTTCTTTTTGATATTAAAATAGGTTTCTATCAGTTCATAGTCTTTGTCCATCCGCTCCGGATCAAAAAATCCCAGGGCGATGCCAGTGGAGAATTTGTCTGTCATCAGTTCTGTCACCAGTTTCCAGTTCATCATCTCGTTCTTGAACTTCAGGCCGGTATTAGCAGACACAAGCGCTTTCACACAAGGAGCAGGATTAACAGCACAGTACTGGAAAGCCTCCTGGTTAACCTTGACAAACGCCTTGATAACCTTCTGATTTTTCTTCAGATACTTGCCATTGACAATGATAGAGTTTCCGTACGGGTTAACGCCATATTTTTTCCAGGGGAAGAAGCCCATATTGCTGCCCAGTTTCGCCTGAAAAATATGGTGAATATTGTAAAAGCTGGTGGTGATTTGGATGTCCTTGCTCATCAAGGCTGTCAGTTTCGCGTTTGGCTGTACATTAACCCACTTGACTGATTTGGGATTGATACCAACTTTTTTTGCCAGCGCCGGCCACATCAGGCGGGCTGCATCCCAGGAGGGATTTCCGATTTTCTTTCCGACGAAGTCCTTGGGACCCCTGATACCAGAGCTCTTCAACCAGTACATTCCATAAGGAGAATTGGCATAGATATTCATAACAGCCACAATATCAGCCCCTTTTCCCTTTGCAACCAAAGCCGTTCCAAGATCTGCCAGTCCGACTTGGTTTTTGCCAATACCTGTGCGCTGGGCAGACATGGAGGATCCTTTTCCCTGTTGAATTTCCAGGTCAATTCCCGCATCTGCGTACCACCCCTGTTGTTTTGCAAAATAATAGGGTGCATGGTCTCCACCTGCGATCCAGTTCAAAATAAAATCCAGTTTTTCCGCTGCTCTTGCCTGGCCGGTTCCTGCTATCATCATAAATGTGAACGCAACGGCCATTATCAATCGACTCATTCTCATGGACTCCTCCTGTTATTTGTAGCGCACTATGGGCTTTCACCGAAAAGGGAAAAACCCCGGAATAAGCGTTAATCCGCTCATAAACGAACCACTAAAAGGTAAGCAACTATACCAAGAAATAAAAAATGAGTCAATAAAATGACACTCCCTACCCAGGGCAATCGCATGACAATCTCAGTAATGGCCGTCAATCTCTCGAGTTTGTCGAGCTGAGCCTTGCTGCATGAATCAGCTCAAAATGGACACGGTTTACAGAAATAGTGGTAACCGGACACTCTAATATCAGCAATAGCGCTAACTCAGTAATGGTGGGGGAAAGTCATGCGATAGCCCTGACTCCCTACTCAACCAGGGCGACGCTTGTCTAAAAGCCCGTAAAAATAGATAGATACTGATCATGCAGCTTTAGATGGCCTGTTTTAAAGGGGCTCATGGACAGCCAAAATCACATAAAGTGATAGTGTAGATCCATTCGTCAGGCAGTTAGACGTTTCAGCAGGCATATACACTCTCTGCATTCCTGCTTTTCTTGACACAGAGGATACAAAACTGGAATTGATAAACAACACGACATTTCTCACCCAACAATTCTAACTATCGGTAGCAACCCATGCTCTTCTTCTTGAAGCGAGTCAAAAAACTGTTCCAGCAAACCAGGCAGCATAACCTGATTGAGAAGAAGGTTTTGAAGGCGATACTGCTGGTCACCTTTTTGAACCTGATATTTGGTGTATTGTTCTATGCAGCTGAGCATGAAGCCCAGCCGACTCTGACCTTGACCGATTCCATCTGGTGGGCCGTGGTCACTATGACCACTGTTGGCTATGGTGATGTGTCAGCTGTCACGCCCATTGGTCGGTTTATCATATCCTACCTGTGCATGTTCCTGGGAATCGGCATTATCGGTTATCTGATCGGCTTTCTGGCTGAGCACATCCTGCAGAACCTTTCAAAAATCAGAAGAGGTCTAATGAATATCACTGACGAACAGCATCTCATCCTGTGCAACTATCCGGGCGAAAATAAGATCATTGAAGTTGTCAATGAGTTGCGGGCAGCGCCTCAATATAAAGATAGCGCTATGGTTCTGGTCACAGATGAGCTGAATGAGCTGCCGGAAAAGCTGAAGGAGATGAAGGTGCAGTTCATCAAAGGCGTACCCACTGATGAGGAGACTCTGTTCAGAGCAAACATCCTCAGCTGCAAAGGGGTAATTATTCTGGCCGGTCAGGACGGATCACAAACAACAGATGAGAGATCCTTTGCCATAGGTGTGGTGGTCGAACTGATCGAAAAACAGCACAAGAAAGACATCAAAACCGTGGTGGAGGTTGTCAGCCGCAAAAACCTGAAACTGATGCAGCGCTCGAACGTGGACGGTATGATTTTAAACGATGGCATCACAAGCCGGATGCTGGTCCAGGAGTTTCTTTATCCCGGAATCCATGACGTATTCCAGCAGCTGTTGAGCAACTTCAAAGGCAGCCAATTCTATCTCTTCCCCACCCGACTGATCGGCCGCAAGGTGATCGATATCCAGGCCGAAGTGCTGAAGCATCCGGCGGATATCCAGGTTATCGGCATTATCAAAGGAGAGGAAAAGATCCTGAACCCACCTAAAAGTATGGAGATCGAAGCGGGAGACCAGTTGATTCTGCTGGCCGAAAATCTGGCGGATTTTGAAAAGATAGAGGAGAGCCTATCAGGTAAGTGAAATACGGGTAAACACATCCAGGGCCCTGTCACCAAATATATCGTTCCGATCCACATCCTGTTTAATGCTGATATCCTTTTCGAATTGAAGGTCCAGAAGATGATGGTGGGTCAGATCTATTCCCCGCGAATCCCGCACAACAGCAACCAGTGGCCTGTTCAGATCCCTGTTTTCATCAGGTACATTCATCACAAATCCGATACTTTTGTCACTCAGTTGCACCAACGATCCTTTCGGGTAAACGCCCATCTCACGGACAAACAGGTCAAAGGCATACTGATCAACCTCAACCCCGGCCAACGCCTCCAGGTATCTCATGGTTGCGGGTGGTGACCATGATTTCTGATAGTTTCGCGTTCCCACGAGGGCCTGATAGATATCGATAATGGCCAGCAGGCGGGATTCAAAACCGACTTTTTTATAGTCCATTATCTGGGGATAACTAGTGAGCATGTCATTGTCCATTTTCACATGATGAAAACGGGCCATGTCCACT
>JAOZRE010000183.1:0-1817 GCA_029940215.1 bacterium
ATTTTGATCCCCTGGTACCCCCCATGCATGTGGCCGACGCTTGTTGCACAGAGGGATACGCCTGTGCCATCGACCTGTTCAGCATGTTTACCACGGTAACCCACCGCGGTTTTCTGGACAAGGCGGTTCTGGGAGTTGCCCAGATTGACCGCTTTGGCAATCTGAACTCCTCCTACCGGACATCTGAAAGTGGTGAGCCAAAGCGGATTACAGGTGCTGGAGGGGCCCCGGAGTTTATCTCATACGCAAAGGAAACTATCCTAACCCTGAAAAGTGGTGAGTTTATGGAAAAACTTCTCTATATCAGCTCTCCGGGCTACTTGGGGGGTGGAAGTGAGCGGGAGGATAAGGGGTACTATCAGCAGGGATCAGGACCCAGGATCTTGATTACGCCGGACGCCATGTTTAAATTTGATCCGGATACCCGGGAAATGTACCTGAACGCCCTGGCGCCGGGTGTGACGGTTGAAAAGGTAAAGTCCCGGATTCCCTGGGACCTGAAGGTGGCTGAACAACTGGAAGCGTTTCCGGTACCAACGGATGAGGAATTGACATTCCTCCGGCGATTTTCACCCCGAAGCAGCTTTTCAACAACAGTTGCCGGGGAAAGGATCGTTGAAGCTGCGATGGAAAGGTTTGCTGAAAGGCAGGCATTCTTTGACCAATGCCGACAGACGAAGCCAGTCATTACAGACTGATGCCTTTACGTAATTATAGACTTTGTAAGATCAGGAGGAAACGTCGTTATTCAGCTAGCCTTCATCGGAGGTGTAATGATTCAAAACACGCATGAATCCATCCATGGAGCTGTTGGAAAACGTCCTGTTTTCCATCGTTTTGAATCATTATACCCTCGACTCCGGAAATGTGGTGAATAGTTACGAAGGAACAACCGTTTTATCAGCATTCTCAAACAGGTGCTTCATGACTTGCTGCATCATCAGGCCATCTTTGATGGTGCGGACCAGGCCTGATTGCTGGGCATCCAGCATGAATTGATTGACATCGGTCTCGGCTGCTTCCGCCTGGCGGGCGATCTCATTCTCTAAATCCTTGGGGTCGAGTTTCATCTGTTCTTTTTTGGCAACAGCCAGCAAAAAAAGCTGTTGCCTGGCTGCCATTTCTGCTTCCGGAAGAAATTGCACCCTTTTTTCATCGAGTAGACCGGATATTTCAGTAGTGGTCATTCCACGTTCCTGCATCGCCATGGTGAAGTTGCCGACCAACTCTTCCAGGTTGCGATCGACATAGGCTGGTGCCAGGGGCACATCTGTTTTTTTAACAAGCTCGTCCAGCAGCGTGCGGCTTGCATCCTGCTGGTGGAGATGAGACAGACGATGATGATGACGTTTCCTGATAACTTCTCTCAATTCGATAACCGTATCCACCCGGGCGATTTTCCGGGCAAGGTCTGCATCGATATCCGGCAGGATTTTGCGGTTCAGTCCCTTCAAGGTAACGCTCGTCTCCACCTCCTTTCCTGCCAGTACCGGGTTGGGAAATTCAGAGGGATAGGTAACCCCACTCCTACCGGATTCGCCGACTCTCAATGTTTTGAGCAGGCTCTCAAAATCCTTAATAGTACCGCCAACTCCCAGTTCCAGTGCATGGTTCTCGCCACTCATTCCCGTCATCTGTTTGAACTCGCCCAGGGATTCGAAGTCAAAAATGGCGACGTCTCCGTCGGCTGCCTGACGATCTTCCTGGATCTGCTCGAGTGTGCTCAACTGCTCTCTCAGCGATTCGATGATCTGGTTTATGTCCTCTTCATTGACTATTGTTTCCCTGATGTCGACTTTATAACCTTTATAATCAGT
>JAOZRE010000183.1:1827-7314 GCA_029940215.1 bacterium
ACCAAGGTATAATCGGCTCCTTTTTCGATGGGGGCTTCAGATTGAATCTGAATGCGGTTGATGGGAACAATACCATAGAGCTTCTGGGCTTCCTTGATTCTGACGCTGAAAATCTGCTGAGCTGCGAGGAAGAGAATCTCTTCCTCCTGTTCCTGGACCGTCGGGCTTGTTGGAGTTGTCTCCTCACCGGCTTTATTCTGTTTCTGCTGCATAACGGTCTCAATCGCAATATAAATCTCTTCCTTTTGAATATGTACCGTTATCTTCTTTTCAACTGCCGACAAATCTTCAATTGTGTAGCTCATTCGTATCCATCTGGTAGGTTCAGCACCAAGTCTCTTGTACCCGTTGTTATATCAATTGTGACAAATTTTTGGTAATAGCAACAGTTGAAATGCCGGCTGAAAGAATATAACCATAGTTGGCAGCTTGGAAATTGACGTTATGGCAAGTAAGAAAGTAAGGTGTCTGCTTCATGAATATCAGTTTACGACGAGTCTGCTGTTTTGTGCGACGTTAGCCGTAAGGCTTTTTTTCAGATTTAATCCATCAAATTGTGTATTAACTATCTAAGGAGAGTTGAAAATGTCTGAGTTAACAATACCGAATACCCCCGACGAACTGAGTGTAGACTGGTTAAACCAGGCTTTGAAATCAACCGGCACCATCAAACAGTCAAGTATCCTGTCATATACGACCGAAGCGATAGGTGCCGGACTGGGCTTTCATGGAAGCATTGCCAGAGTGACACTGACTTACGACACTCCGGAAGAGGGAGCCCCTGTTACCCTGATTACAAAACACGCCGCTACGGCTCCCGAGAATCACTTCATTGCGCTGACATTTCAGTTTTATGCACGGGAAGTTAACTTCTATCGCTTTGCTGCCAGGCAATCACTGCTTCGGTCTCCGATTCCCTATTACACAGACATCGACGAGAGCGGTGAGAAATTTGTGATTTTGATGGAGGATTTTGGGGAGGCCTCTTTTGACCAGTTGCAGGGCACGACCGCAGATAGGGTTTACACTGCCGTCAAAGAAATTGCAAAATTCCATGGCCAGTTTGCGCCCATGGTGCAGAATAACGAGATGGAATGGTTACAGGATGCGGCAGAACAGGGCTATGCTGAGATAACGGCGGCCATTTACGCAGGGAGTTTGGCGCCGGCCCTTGAGAATTTCGGAGAGCATTTCTCCCCCGCCATGCGTGAACTGGCAACTGCTTTGTCTGATAAGGTCATTCAACTGTTGCAGGTTCGGGTTGCAGGAGGGGTTACACTGATTCACGGAGATTATAAGCTGGACAACCTGTTTTTTGGCAAGCACCCGAAGCGTGAGGGATTTCCCGAGTCCGGACTTGCGGTGGTAGACTGGCAGATATGCTCCAAGGCTGAGTGCGTAGCTGATCTTTCATATCACATGTGCAGCCTCGATATAGAAACCAGGCGGGAAGTGGAAACCAAAGCTATTAAGGACTACTATGAAACACTGATCGTTGCCGGTATCAAAGGCTACACCTTCGATACCTTTATGACCCAGTATCGGCGTGCGCTTCTATTTTCGCTTGTTTATGCAGTCGGTCTGGCCGGAACCTCTGACAAAGGGAACGAACGGGGAATGGAGCTCTGCCATACGCTTCTGGACCGAACGCTGGCTATCATTGAGGACAACAACTGCGGAGAGGTGATGCCGGACTGATGGTGAACATTGTTAACACTATCCAAATTAACAGACACAATTCCTGGAGATGGTAATGAAATATGTAGTTAAAAGAGTGGGCAACTTCGTCATTCTGGCGCTGCTTTTACTTTTGGGTCCGCACCCGGTTACGGCGGGCCCGAAAGATGAAGTGCGGGTGGCTTATCAGTATGAGCCGGCTACCGTTAACATGCTTGAATTGAAGCGATACATCGGGATTCCAATTATACTTTCCATGCATGAGCGGCTGCTGGCATCTGATCCTGTCACCGGAGAGCGGACCATCAAGGATTCCCTCTCCGAATCAGTAGAAGTGCTGGACGGGAAGGATATCAAGTTCAAACTGAGGAAAAATGCCCGGTTTCATACGGGCGATCCCGTGACAGCTCATGACGTCAAATTCACCTTTGAAGAGATGGTCAATCCCAGAAATGCCAACGTGGTCGCAGGCCCCCTGGATGAAATCGAGGAGATTGAAGTCGTCGATGACTACACGGTGATTTTTCGAATGTATGAGCCCTATGCAGCCTGGAAGGAGCTGTTCTGGATCGGCATCTGTTCAAAAGAGTATTTTAAGAAGGTCGGCTGGAAGAAATTCCGATCTCATCCCGTGGGAAGCGGACCGTTCAAGTTCATTGAATGGAAGAAAGGCCAATTCATCCATCTGGAAGCGGTTCCGAATCACCCCATCTCCAAGGTGGATTTCAAAACCCTTAAACTGATGTTTATCCCTGATGAAACCACCCGGCTGGCTATGCTGGAAACAGGGGAGATCGATCTGATGACCGATGTTTTGCCGATCAATGTCCGCCGTTTGAAAAGTCGAAAGGGAATCGTCATCAAAAAGGAAACGCGGGCCCCCAGTCTTTTTGCGATTGCCTTCCGGGCGGATACCTACCCGTTACTGAAAGATTCCAATATCGGCAAGGCGATCAATCACGGGATCAATCGCCAGGAAATTATCGACAAGGTGTTCCTCGGTGAAGGGTACCCCCTGTATATGAATGCCAGTAAAACAGAACTGGGATGGGAGCCCACGGTTTATTTCGAATATAATCCCGAAAAAGCACGCGCTTTTCTGAAAAAGTCTTCATATAAGCCGGGAACCCCGCTGATATTGAGCTACTCCAGCTCTGTTCCCATGGCCGGAATGATCTCAGCCATTGTGCAGCGCTATCTTAAGAATGTGGGGATCACTGTCCAGCTCCAGCAGCTTGAAGCGGGCACGCAGCTGACTTATGCCGTCAATAAGGACCCTCGGGAAGGGCACCTGAGCCTGTTTACCTGGCCCGGGGGGCGAGATCCCAGTACCCGGATTTTGCTGACCATTCCTAGTACCGCTGCGATGTGTCGGTACACTGATCGACCCCGGCAGAAAGAACTGGACCACCTGGCCCAGGCCCAGGCCCAGGAGTTGGATGTGGGGAAACGGAAGGTATTGCTTAAGGAGATGCACCAGATTTTGACCGATGACGCCTGGATTGCAGTGCTGTTCGGCCTGAATATGATCTATGCGATGAACGATCGGATTGATTATGACTGGGCCGTTGGCGACTCACACGCCTATGGTCTGGATAGGATCAAGATCAGACGCTGACAGACTGCTAGTAAATCGTGTATGCGCTGAGTTGCTGAAACGAAAGGGACAAAGACCTTCGGTATAGCTAGGTCGACTCTGTACCGTTGGTTAAACCGAATTGACGATATTCCCAATTCTAATCGACACCCCTGGAACAAGACACCGAAATCCTTAGCTGCTCTGGTTTGGCAAATTTCTGGAGATAATATTGACTGGGGGCGAATTCGAATGTCTAATCAATTGAAACTCCAGAATATATTCCTTGCGGCTTCAACCGTTCGTAATATACTACAGCGTCCCAAACCCAGAAACGAGCCAACATCAACTGTTTTCTCACAGATTCCCGTGACCAAGAATGATAATGGTTGCCGAATTCCAGCCTGGTATCCCAATCATTTGTGGAGTATTGATTTAACGGAAGTATATTATTGGGGTTTATGGAAGATCTATGTTCTGGTTGCCATTGATCATTTTTCCCGTAAAGTTGTGGCAGTAACACCTCTTGAAGGACCAAATACTGGAATGGTAATCAACGCACTTGAAGCAGGATTCGAAAATATAGGAAAGCCCAAGCACATCATTACCGATCAAGGAAGTGTCTTTACTAGCGCAGCTTTTAGGGAATTCATTGATTCAAATAGAGTGAGAATCCGGTATGGTGCGGTTGGAGAACATGGAAGCATCGCTGTAACAGAGCGTGCAATTGAAACCTTGAAATATGAATGGCTGAAAAAGGTTGCGATCATTCGAGGATTCCAACATCTGGTGGAGCTTTGCAGTGAGTTCACCGAATGGTATAACGTCTGGCGGCCCCATGAGTTTTTGGGCAGTGCCACTCCCGCTACTGTTTTTCGGGATAAAGCGGTTCCTTTTGTATTGAAGAACGCAAAAGATGTTCCTGATAATATCGTGGTAAAACGTTTTGAAGAAACGAAAGTAACGGCTTACGGGTTAAAGAAAGCAGCTTGAACCCGATAAAATGAAAACTGGGAATCAGAATATTGCAGGAGAAGAATGTCTAAAATTTGATTTTCTATCCTGTATTTCCAGGGAGAAGCCCATTTTCAAAATATTTGGTTCCGTTTTTCTTTATTGGTCCTCTAACAGCTAAATTTCCATTAGCTTTAAGGTGTTCCTGTTGGAATATATCGTGGTATTTTGGTGGTCCCATCATCGCTTAACAGGGACACAATGTTTTGAGTATTCGGAATGTAATGCTCTAATTCCCTTTATCAACAATGGAAAGCCAGTGCTCAATGCTGAGTACAAACAAGAATATGTGAATGATGAAAATGTAAGAAACATAATGTGCAATGAGTCTTTGGCCCTGCAATTCAGTACGCTGGTTTTACCTCTGGATTTGGATGATGATTTTCGATTCAGCTGTTTATAGTATTTCCGCTCCCTGCCAGGAACCACAGATTTGTCAGATAGGATGTGCTGGAAAGAGGATCATAAGAAGAGTACCTAATCAGCATCCAGTTTTTTGAAAGCTTCCTTGATTCCGGAGTGTATTTCTCTTAGCCTTGGTTTTTCTATTTTACCGGTTGGATTGCGGGGGATATCCCCAAAGATAACCCTGCGGGGTCGTTTGTAGCGCGGTAAAGTACGGCAGAAATCCAGAACCTCCTTTCTTGTCAATTGAGCCTCTTTTTTGATCTGAACGATAGCGGTTGCAATCTCTCCCAGTCGTGAGCTGGGGAGTCCAATCACAGCAACATCCTGGATCTTTTCATGCCCCTGGAGAAACTCTTCGATTTCGACAGGATAGATATTCTCTCCTCCAGTATTGATAACGTCTTTTTTGCGGTCAACCAGCCAGATAAAACCGTCTTCATCCTCTCTTGCAATGTCACCGGTCAGCAACCAACCTTTGGACAGGGTTTCATCTGTTGCCTCTTCGTTATTGTAATATGATTTCATAACACCAGGACCCCTGACTGCCAATTCTCCGGGCTCACCTTTTGGAACCCGCTTCATCAGCTCATCAATTATCTTAACTTCCCAATCGAATCCCGGCTTACCTATGGCGCCAACCTTGTGACTGTTTTCAAGGCCCAGGTGCACACAGCCGGGTCCAGTGGTTTCAGTCAAACCGTAGTTTGTATCATACTGGTGATGGGGGAAAATTCTTTTCCACTCCCGAATAAGACTTGAAGGAACGGGCTGGGCACCGATGTGCATCAGCCTCCATTGATCCAGTTGGAAAT
>JAOZRE010000183.1:7324-9070 GCA_029940215.1 bacterium
TCTCCTGTTTCAATAGCAAATAAAATATCCAGCGCCCAGGGAACAAGCAGCCAGACAATGGTTACTTTTTCTTCTGAAACAGTCTCCAGAATCCACTGCGGTTCGACTCCCTTAAGGATAACTGATCTGGCACCAACGATGAAATTTCCAAACCAGTGCATTTTTGCCCCAGTATGATAGAGGGGGGGAATACAGAGGAAGCAGTCTTCATGGGATTGGCCGTGATGGTGGTTTTCGATATAGCAGGAAAACTCGAGATTACGGTGAGTAAGCAGGACTGCCTTGGGATTACCGGTAGTCCCTGAAGTAAAATAGAGTGCGGCGTTATCGGACAATAAGAGACTACTTTCGGATTCTTCTTCAATTCTCAGCTTTTCAATTGTTGAGAAGGGTACAGCATATTCAGGATTCTGCTCATCATCACCAATAAATATGTAAAGTTTTATTTGTTGATCCAACCTGTCTTTAACCTGCTCAATCCTTTCTATAAATTCCGGCCCAAAGAAGATGGCACAAGGTTTTGACAATTCAATACAGGTTGCAATTGTCGATGCTTCAAAACGAAAATTCAAAGGTACCGCTATAGCACCGGTTTTTAAAATCCCAAAATATGCCGGAAGCCAGTCAATACAATTCATCATTAAATGGGCAACCTTATCTCCTTTCTCCACGCCTTTTTCGATCAGAAAACGGGCGATTCCATTAGCCTGATCATCAAACTCCTGCCAGGTCAGTTCAAGCCGTCTGTTCTTTTCGGGTTCGCGTTCGATAAGTGCTATTTCTTCCCCGTACATCCGGGCGTTTCTTTCAAGTATCTCTGTAATCAGCATATCTATCTGGCTTCTGGTTGATTGATCGGGTATCAAAAACGAGTTTATTTTCAGCTATTGAGGCAAGTCTGACAAGTCATCATTTAATGAACTTGTTTTGTAACTATTCACCATAATGACCGCCTGATGGTTGATGTTTCAAGAAACACCAACCATCAGGCTCCTTGAGCGAACTTTGAAGAACGAGGTGAATAGTCACCTTGTTTTTTCCTCTGCCGTCAATTATAAACAAGGAAAGCCAGGATACTGGCATTTTGAATTTTCAATCACTCTTTTACAACCAACAGATCCGGGTTGACTTAAAACCCGTGGAGTATTTTATGGCTGCAAAGAAAAAAGCAAAGGAAACTCCAATTGGAGCAAAAATTAAAAAGGCAAGAACGGCAAAGAACATCCCGTTGGATTCCCTGGCAAATGAAACAGGATTTTCCATCGAATACATCAAGGAGATTGAGGGAGGCAAGGAGATTCCGTCGGTTGGAACTCTGCTGCAGATCGCAAAAGCGCTCCATATCGATTCCGGTTTTCTTTTCAAGGAGCAGGAAGAAAACATGGAAAAGAGAATCGATGCCTCTTCGAAAAGAACTGATAATTACGCCTATTCAAACCTGACCCCGGGAACTGAAAATAAACACCTGAAAGCATTCCAAGTCTCCATTGATCCCATGCAGAAACACAAGGGTGTTGGATACTGTCACGAGGGAGAGGAATTCGTATACGTTCTCAAGGGAAAGGTCGCAGTAATGGTTGGTGATCATAAAAATATACTGAAAGCCAGCGAATCCTTGCATTTTAATTCCGGGATCAAGCATCAGATGACAAATATCAGCAAAACAAAAGCAGAGCTGATCGTGGTAATCTACTCACCTTGATCCGGTTAGAAATTCAGACTGAAAATCCTTCTGCATTACTCACT
>JAOZRE010000184.1 GCA_029940215.1 bacterium
AACCTTCGACGGAGATCCAGCTGCCAGAAGTTTTGATGAAATCATCTTCAGCTACCCCGGCATTCAGGCCATTACTGTCTACCGTATCGCCCATATCCTCTACAAACTGGAGATTCCGATTCTGCCACGCACCATGTCTGAGTACGCACACAGCATCACTGGTGTCGACATTCATCCAGGAGCCACTATCGGAGAGCGGTTTGTCATCGATCATGGAACCGGAATTGTCATCGGAGAGACAACCATCATCGGCGACAATGTGCGAATTTACCAGGGAGTTACCCTCGGCGCCCATTCCCTTCCACCAAATGCGGGCAGCCGGTTGAAGGGCATCAAGCGCCATCCCACCATCGAAAATGATGCTATTATTTACGCCGGTGCAACGATATTGGGTGGCGACACAACCATTGGTGCTCGCTCAGTCGTAGGCGGAAATGTCTGGCTGACTGATTCGATTCCACCGGATACCCGTGTCATCATGAAAAATCCTGAATTAATTTACCACCAGCATTCATGAAAAAATCCCACCACTGACGATTTCCCTGCCTTCATCTGAATATGTGCAGTTATTTCTGCATAGGATTCCTCTGGACGTCTGGACCTGAATAGCTGATTCAACGTGACCTTGGTACCCTTTTGCCTTTTGGCATGAATATTTCAATAATAATTGGTAAATGGTCATTCATGCACCATTCCCCAATTTTTTTTGCTAACTAAAATATCAACCATAACGTATAGACCTGACATGCAACAACGAACTGTATATCTCGACAATAATGCGACCACCCCACTGCACCCGGAAGTCATTAAAACGTTGACCGAGGCAATGGAGAACTATGGCAATCCATCAAGTCTCCATCAATTCGGCCGACATTCCAGGACGAGAGTGGAGCAGGCTCGGGAACGGATCGCCAATTTTATCGGCGCGGAACCTGAGGAGATTATTTTTGTGGGCAGCGGCTCAGAAGCCAATAATACGGTACTGTCCTCCCTGACCTGCCAACCGGTGGGACATTGTGAAGTCGGCTGCCAGAGCAGCGCCAGTATTGTAACAACCAACATTGAACACCCCTGTATCTTAGAGTCTGCAAAATGCTTGAAAGATCGGGGCATGACCGTCGATTTTGTTAAAGTGGACCGGGACGGAAAAGTCGATCTGGAGGAGTATCGAAAAATGCTCACTCCCAACACAGGTCTGGTATCAATCATGATGGCCAACAACGAAACCGGAACCATTCAGGATATTAAACTGCTTGCCAGAATCGCCCATGAGAACGGATCCCTGTTTCACACAGACAGTGTCCAGGCCGTAGGTAAAATCCCTGTCAATGTCAAGGAACTGAATGTGGATTTTCTATCCATGTCTGCACATAAGATTTATGGTCCCAAAGGGATCGGGGTGCTGTATGTCAAAAAAGGCGTAGCATTCTGCCCGTTGATCAAGGGGGGACACCAGGAAAGAGGACGTCGGGCCGGAACCGAAAATACAACAGGTATTGTTGGACTGGGAAAAGCCATCGAGATGCGGGAACTCGAAATGGAGTCTGAAGCCAAACACCTGCTTGAACTTAAGCAGCTGCTGAAAGAGGGATTCTCAGCCAGCATCCCTGACATCGAATTTGTCGGGCACCAGGAAGATTGCCTGCCGGGCACCCTGAACGTCTCATTTGCAGGGGCAGAAGGCGAAGCCATCCTCCTTTACCTCGACCTTGAGGGCATCGCTGTTTCCACGGGCTCCGCTTGTGCTTCTGGTTCGCTGGATCCTTCCCATGTCCTGCTGGCCATGGGTCTGGAAGCAGAAAGCGCTCACGGGTCCGTCAGGATCAGCATGGGACGAGACACGACCAGGGAAGATGTAGAGTATGTAATTGAAAAAATGGAAAGCGTCATCAGTAGAATCAGAAGTATGTCAACAGTATATCACGGGAGAAACTAATGACAGATCAGGGAGGATGGATTTATTCGGATACGGTTAAGGACCATTTCATGAATCCACGAAATATTCTTAGAGATGAAAAAGGATTTAAATGGGATGGGAAGGGAAAGACAGGTAACATCAAGTGCGGTGACGAGATGATTGTGTTCATCTCAGTGGATAAGGAAAACAATCAAATCAATGAATGTAAATGGCAGACCTACGGTTGCGCCAGTGCCATTGCCAGCACCTCTGCCATGTCAGAGATGGTAAAAGGGATGGACCTGGACGAAGCTTATAAGATATCCCCCAAGGACATTGTCAAAGAACTGGGTGGCCTGCCTGACAATAAGATTCACTGCTCAGTTCTGGGCGACAAAGCGCTGCGCATGGCCATTGACAACTACTATGTCCAAAACGGCATGAAAGAAAAGGTGACAACGAAAGAGGCGCTGATTATCTGCGAGTGTATGGAGGTAACCGATCATGAAATTGAAGAAGCGGTTCTCGAAGGTGCTCGAAATTTTAACCAACTCCAGGAAATCACAAAGATCAGTACCGGTTGCGGCGAATGTCGCCAGGACGCCACCATGTTGATGCAGGAATACGTCAACAAGCATTTCGGAGAGTGCAGTATCTAAGGGTCGATCACGAGACACCCTCCGTCTCGTTCAAAGAAGGTTATGACATTTTCAAAGTGAATAGGTAATGATTGCAATATCCTGGGACGATTCGTACAGCGTTCACGTCGAATCCATCGACGCACAACATAAAAAAATGATGCGATTGATCAACGACCTCAATCGAATTTCAGACAGCGGACAGGATGAAGGTCAGCTGGAATTAGCCCTGATCAATCTCTGTGACTATACCAGGAAGCACTTTGAATACGAGGAGTCCTTCCTGGAGAAATATCATTACCCCTTTTACAAATCCCATCAGGAAAAACACGCCATTTTCTTAAAAACCATAGCACAAACCAAAAAAGACCTCCTGAACGCACATGGGAGGCATAAAAAGAAAAAGATCGATACCATCGTGTTCTGGCTAAAAAACCACATAATCAAAGAAGACAAGCAGTATGTCTGTTTCATGCTGGAACACGGTATTAAATAGCACGCCCCCACTCTCCCAACCTTCGCCAGGAAAAGCCTGTTTGACCTATGTCATGGACAACCACTGAATCAAGAGATATGGATAGTTATAGACCCTTTCAGTTTTCAGGCAGAAAACTGGTCGTCACAACCGCCATACTCTCTTTATAGTTGATCGACGCCCGGATTTGTCGGTAGCAGTTTAACGTTTTCAGGCGATACTCTCAGAAGATGAGCAAACGTTCCATTATCTTTTTCTCCACCGGAGATTCTGTTCGCAGTCAGATGGCAGCCGGATTTGCCTCAACGCTTTCCGGCGGTGATACCCGGGTATATAGCGCAGGATATACCGCTGCCGATCCGATCCACCCATTGGCAATCGAAACAATGGGCGAATACCGAATCGATATTTCAACCCGGACGTCAACGCTGATACAAGATATGGGGGAGACCGATTTTGACCTGGCCATCAACCTCTCTTCTGACACATCCGAAAACTGCAACATGCTGTCCGGCACCCCGGCCATCATCGAATGGCACATCCAGGATCCCCTTGCTGATCATTCTGAAAAACAGGATACCAAAAAAGCCTTCCGTCGCTGTGCTGAAATGATCCGGTTGAAGGTCGCGGATCTCTTCAACCAGGGCTACTTTGATGCCTTTGTCGCTCAGCAGAACAACCTGAACAGTGTGCTGAACAGCGTTTCCGACGCCCTTATCGCCCATGATATGCAAAGGCGGATCTTTTTTTTCAGCGAAGGCGCCGAAAAATTGACTGGCATGTCCCGATCTCAGGTCATCGGTAAGGACTGTAACACCATTTTCAAACCCAGGCTCTGCGGTGAAAACTGCTCTTTCTGTTTTGGTCCAGTCAATTCCGATTTCGAGGGGAGTTGCTATCCAAGTGTTTTCTACGATTCTGAGGGAAACCGCAAGGACCTGGAGGTCAACGTCATCCCACTCAAAAATACCCACAGTGAGATCACCGGCGTCATTGCTGCTATGAGTGATATCAGTAAACTCAAATCACTGGAAAGAGAACTCAAACAGACGAAGGGGTTTCGAGGCATCATCGGAAACGATCCAGAGATGATCCAGCTGTTCGAGCAAATCAGGGACCTGGCAGCCTTTGACTATCCGGTTCACATTCAGGGTGAAACCGGTGTCGGGAAAGAACTGGTAGCCAAGGCCATCCACGATGAAAGCGCTAGAAGCAACGATCTTTTTGTACCGATCAACTGTGGTGCTTTGCCGGAAGGATTAGTGGAAAGTGAACTGTTCGGCCATGAAAAGGGGTCATTCTCCGGCGCCATCCGCAACAAAAAGGGCCGATTCGAACTGGCCCACAAAGGCACCATCTTTCTGGACGAGGTTGCTGACCTGCCAAAATCAATTCAGGTCAAACTGCTGCGGTTTCTGCAGGAAGGAACCCTGGAAAAAGTCGGCAGCGAAAGCACGATAACAGTCGACGCTCGGGTCCTCAGCGCCACCAACAAGGACCTGCTCGAAGAGACCCGCAAGGGCAACTTCCGGGAAGACCTCTATTATCGTCTGAACGTCATCCCACTCAAACTGCCACCATTGAGGAAGCGGAAAAACGATATCCTGCCGCTGTGCGAGCATTTTCTCAACCAGGCCACAGGACAAAATGGACATGACCCCCATAAACTATCCCCTGAAGCACTGTCAGTCATGATGGACTATCACTGGCCCGGCAACATCAGGGAATTGGAGAACACTGTTCGATTTTCCGTGGTCAAAAGCCGAAACAGGATCATCTATCCAGAAGACCTGCCAATCGAACTGCAGAAAGTCCAGAAACGAAGCGTCCAGAAAAGGCCTGATCAGAAACTGGATACAGCCGCTGTCGAAACCGCCCTGAAAAAAACCGGGGGCAATAAAGCCAAGGCCGCCCGCCTGTTGGGTGTCGGCCGGGCTACCATCTACCGCTTTCTGAATCAACACCCGGAAATTTCAGTCGACTGACCAGTGACTATCCCAGGAGACCCTGAATCTCTTTCAGTTTGTCAGGGCTGCAGTTCTTGATCAAGTTCAGCACATCACTTCTCTCTGCTGCCGCTTCCACATCCGTCTGAACATCCAGAATCTTGCCAATACCGTTTACCAGGCTGGAAGGGGTGATGGGCTTTTCGAGGATATGCTCAGGAACCGGTGCCACCTCCTCAGCATATATACCTTCAAGGTCCTTCTGCCCCAGCTCGTCCTTGGCATGCGCCGTAACGATGATAACCGGAATCTTCTTCCACTCCTTGTTCTTACGAAGCTTGCGCATCAACTTGATTCCGGAAATCCTCGGCATCAGCAGGTCCAACGTAATCAAATCCGGAGGACTCTTCTCAATCTTTTCCAGTGCGTCAAAACCGTCAATCGCAATTTCAACCTGGAAACCGGCGTCTTCCAAACAGGTACTCAGGAAATCTCTGACATCCGGTTCATCATCTACCACCAGGATTCTTTTTTCCGATGCAAGTGCCATTTTTTCTCCTTTGTTTGAGAAAGTTTCAACAGGAAATCCAACGCCATGACGGTGTGGTTAGCTATTTTATCCGGTCAATCTGACCAGGTCACAGGATTTCACTGCGATGAAATCATCATCCACCGCCGGATGAAAGTGCAAAACGATTTTGGATCTTTTATCTAAGCCAGTAATTTTTGGGCCACTTCGATCAGTACCTGCCGATTTACAGGCTTGTTGATGAAAGCCTCCGGTTCAGGAAAAGCAGCAAACTCATTCATTACACTCTTGATAGGGTCTCCGATTGCTGTGATGATGATCACGGGGATGTGCATTAACTTCTCATCATTTTTTAAGGATCGATAGGTCTTGATCCCTGACTGCTCCGGCATGGTAATATCAAGGGTTATTAAATCAGGAAGGTTTGCTTTTGCGACCTTCAGAGCCTCAATGCCGTCTTTCGCTGTAACGGTATCAAATCCGTTGTCCTCAAACAGGGTCGACAAATAGATCAGCACATCCTGCTCGTCATCTACAACCAAGATCGTCTTCGTTATACTCATCATTTAGTATTGTTGAAGATTACAAAAAACAGTACAAAGCGCTTATTAATTCCATTGCACCTTATATTCTGCTGACTGGTTCAGATTGAACCATTTTCATGATGGTTAAGCACCCTTTTTTCTGCCATTAACATGGCGGGTTAACTCGTCTTTGGCTAGTTTTCGAATTTTATAAGCTGAATCGCGCAGAGAGCCGAAAACGACGCCGCATCCATCATCAAGACGATAGTGATCCCCCATATCTGCCAGTTCCAGCATATCACTACAGAGTGCTATTACCTTTTCCAAATGTCGATTGGCTGTATCCTTTGTTTTGACCATATTTTCTTATGAATGAATCTCTAATTTGAGACATATGTTATACGCTCTTTCTTCAGCACAATCCGTGCCACATAATAGTAATCCAATATTTCACTAAACCCTTTATAAACAGTATAATAAAAATATTACACTTCATACTTTTCTTTCGATGTCTCAAACAAAACCTAAGGTTATATTAAATTAGTTGGACCTGGTTATTATTAAATCCATGAAAAACTTACATAATATTAAGGATAAAGGTATTTATTTATATGTCTCAAATCTTCAATACGAGACTTACATGAGACACGAGACATTTTATTCTCCCAATATCTCAACTTTTTCCCGAATCAGGTACCATCTCGCAATTCTTTTTCTAGAGAAGCGATTCAACAAAATGTCAATGAACACCTTAGGTGTCGAGTATTAATAACCTTGGAAACCGGTGATGGCTTCCAGCACTCCAATAAAGAATTTATCCGTTTCTGGAAATACCACGCTTTTGATATAGTACTTTGTGAAAAGTTACTTTCAGGATACCTGAAATTCGCTTGTGTCATGTCAATGATCAATAGCCGAAAGCCTGGTTGAGGAATCATTCAAGAGAAATTAAGCGACAGCTTTGAGGGGGAGCTATGGCTCAATCAGGCGATTGATGCCCTTCACTGTGCCATTTTACACATGATTTTGGTAGCAGTGCCACTAAAGAAGTACATCGTTTATGCCAAGTCCATGGCCGGATAATTGCAGATTGTCTACTCAGATATCAATGGACATTCACTCTGTTTGCGTACCACCCTGAGTGCAGTAACCAGATTTCGACGATACCCAGCATTCCTTGATATTATTCCAACGATAAAACCAAGAGGTGTATATGACTGCTGTAGACCATATCAAAGACTGGATCGAAAAAAATATGTTTCACGCCATGCCACTGTCTGCCGCTGTAATTGATTCGGAGTTCAATCTAGTGGTTGCTAACCAGCTGTTTGCGGAAATGTTCGGTGACTGGCAGGGAAAAAAGTGTTATGAGGTATATAAAAATCTGGATTCTAAATGTCCTCATTGCAAACTTCCCAGCGTTTTAGAAGATGGGAAACCCCGCGTTTTCGAGGATATTACCAAGAACATGAACGGAAAAAAAACCTGCCGTATTCGCCATTCAGTGCCGATTGAAGATGAAACAGGAAAAAACTCCTACTTGCTTGAGATGACCACAGACGTTTCCGACACAGAACTGGTTCGCCAGAAATATCGCAACCTGTTTGAACATGTCCCGTGCGACATCATGATCATTAACAGGGATTTTAAGATTGTGGAAACCAACCAGAGCTCCAGGAAAATATACGGCTCTATCGAGGGCGCTTTTTGCTACGAAATTCTGAAGAACAGATCGACAAAATGCAGTGATTGTACAGCAAATGCGACTTTTTTAGATGGAAAAATGCACTCCGGTCGATCAACTGTGATCGATAAGGAAGGTAGAAAGGTAGAACTGCTTGTTACTACGGTTCCATATGAAGCCAAGAACGGAGACTTCGATTTGGTACTGGAAATGGCTGTGGATATCACCCAGACTCTAGAGCTCGAAAAGGAGCTTAAAATGACTAATATCACTATGGGGTCACTGATTTCTTCGTCACTGTACGGCATTATAACGGTGGATGAAAATGATCGCATTAATATTGTCAACCAAGCGGCAAAGAGAATTCTGAACATTCAGGACCCGGACAGGTTTTGCAAGCAGGATCTTGAGATCATTCTCCCCAAAGGATTTCTGGAGTTCGTCTCTGCCAGTTCGGAGCCGATCTATCTGCATGAGACCAATGTGTCCAACATTGATGGAGATTCTTTTCCTGCCCGCCTGACCGGCATCAAACTCCTGGCCGATGATCAATATAAGGGGATGGCCTTCTGGATTCACGATATCCGCCGGATAAAAAAGCTGGAAGCGGAAAAACTGGAAGCGGAAAGACTGGCAGCCGTCGGAAAAACCGTGGCAGGACTTGCACATGGCATTAAAAATGTACTGACCGGCCTCGAAGGTGGCGAGTATATGCTCAACTCCGGACTACAAAAAGGTGATATCTCGCGAATCCAAAAGGGGATGGAGATGCTGAACCGTAACACCAAACGGGTATCCACCTTCGTCAAGGAGTTTCTGAACTTTTCAAAGGGAGAGGAGATCGAAACGGTTTTCTGTGATCCCGTTGATATTGCAGTTGATGTCTTAAACAATTATTCTGTCGGAATCAATCAGCTCGGTATAAAGCTGATTACCGATTTCCAGGAGAAACTCAAGCCTGCTTCACTAGACAGCGAAGGCATACATGAATGCCTCTCCAACCTTTTGGGAAACGCCATGGACGCCTGTCGTATCAGTGAAAATGCAGATGAACTGACCATTACTTTCAGGGTATTGGAAAAAAATGATGCGATTGTTTATGAGGTGACAGATAATGGTTGCGGGATGGACTATGAAGTCAAAAAAAAGGTGTTCACCACCTTTTTTACAACCAAAGGTCTGGGAGGAACCGGGCTGGGCTTGTTGATGACCAAGAAGATAGTCCAACAGCATGGGGGAGAGGTGGATTTTGATTCCATTCTTGACCAGGGAACAACCTTTCGGATAACATTACCCCGAGACCGG
>JAOZRE010000185.1:0-2569 GCA_029940215.1 bacterium
AGGGGATTATGATTTAAAATGCTCGAAAACAGGACGTTTTCGTGCAGCTCCAGGGATGGATTCATGTGTGTTTTAAATCATAATCCCCTCGGCACAGCGCGTACCGAATGGTTACTATAGAATCAATCTTTAGATCAGTCTATTCCGTATGGGAAATATTTTCAACAGCCTGTGTCATGGTCACGGGCTCCTTGTCCTTTTTCTCGGTTATTTCATTAACATAAGCATCAACAGCTTCCCAGAATCGGCTCCAGTCGCCACCGCTGTCCATCCACATCTTTTGTATCACAGGCGAATCCGGCGTGTAGCGTTCGTACTGTAAAAGCCGAGCGTTATTAAAGTGTCTACGATTACCAGGCAGATGCGGATACAACTGACCAATGTCCGCCTCAAGCTCCGAAAATAGAAGCTTTCGCTGTACGAGCATCACTGCCAACGGCTGCTGGCGATCGTACAATTCCCTGAAACGCGGCAAATAGCGTCGCACTGTTTCTGCAAATCGTGTTGACCGTTTCACCTTCTCCCTGAGGGCTGTCAGCTGCTCCTGACTCATATGCCTTGACTCGGCAAAATAGTGCATAGCCCCCTTCTGGCCGACAAAAGAAGCGAGCTGTTCGTTAAAGGCCTCCTCCCCTGATACAAATACCGTTTCGTGCACCATCTCATGAATAATGGTACTGGCCAGATAATACCCTCCTCTCTTCAGCATGGGGGTTGTGACAGGGTCTTTAAACCAGCCCAGTGTCGAGTAGGCCGGTGCGGCAAAAACCCAGGTATCAAAGTTTCGGGACTCGAGATCCTCCGCCAGTTCTTCGGCCTCCTTCTGGTTAAAATAGCCTTTATACGGCACCGACCCCACGATGGGGAACCACCAGGTATACGGCGTCAGTTTATTTTTGAGGCTCGCGGTCACGACAAAGGTGATCCCGGGTTGGGACGTTTTATAGTAGCCGGTATAGTTGTCGCTTTTCCTGAGCAGCAACCGATTTTCCGCAAAGGATTTAATCCGGGGAATCTCTTCGAACAAATGCCGGTAGGTTGGATTGGACTCCTGTTCAAGAGCGTTTTCAATGGCAACCTGGCTGAAACGGAGATCCAGTTGCCCTCTTCCCTGCTTAAGGTAGTAACAGCCTGACAGCCAGATCAGGGACAGACAGACCAGCAGCAGTCTAGCCTTCAAATGGTGTTTTCCCTTTGACCTCATCGTTTTCCTTGACCAGAACTTCGACTTTTTTTTCGGCTCGACTTAGCTCCTTCTGGCAGGTCCGGCTCAGCTTAATTCCCTTTTCAAAAGCCTTCAGCGATTCATCGAGCGTTGCGGTCCCCTCTTCCAGGGACTGAACAATCTGCTCAAGCGCATCCAGGTTCTCTTCAAATGTTGTGGCCACTTTTATCTCCATCAATTTCCGAGTGAATCTGCAGTAAATCTCTATCTAAAAATGTACCAAAGTGCTCCGGTGTTGACCAGTGGAAAACCGGAGCTGGTAGATCAATTTTCAACATGAACATATCGTTATTTCAAATAGAAACACATTTAATCCGAATCAAATCGCAGAAAAATTCTTTCCTAACCGGAAATTGGGAAGTAATTTGCATTTACTCCGATGTTTGAATCGACCTGGACGAATAAAACGAAACCTCTAAAAGAGCTGAACCACTGACCCTGTTTTTTTACCATGCAAAAACCCATTGTCCTGATGCACGTTTCAGATCTTCATTTTGTTGATGATTCACTGCGTTTAAGGGATTTGGTGAGAAAGGAAGGGATAACGTCCAAACGGATCACTGGATGGATGAACTATCGATTCAACAGGAGGGGACAGTTCAACATCAGCATCCGAACACAGTTAATCGAGTACCTGAAGACAAACGACTGGGACTATCTGGTGATTTCAGGCGACCTGACAACCCTGGCGCTTGAAACAGAATTCAAAGCAGCCAGAAAACACCTGGAGCCTTTGATAGAGAAAGGAACGGTGATCATGACCTCCGGCAATCATGACCGATATGTCAGACGATCTCTTGAGCCCGACCTGATGGCACAAACCTTTTCCGACTGTTTCCCGTTTAATCAGGAACCATTGCAGGGAGGAGAAAGCCACCACCTGGAGTTGGGCGATTCAGCGGTTCTCTTTGAGATCGCCACCGCCTGTCCCCGTCTCCATGTATCATCAAGGGGCAGGATTCAGACTGATCTGGAGGCATGCGAGGCGTTTATTCAGAAGAATTATAGTGACCGACTCAAGCTGGTGGTGGGGCACTACCCGGCATTTCTGCCGGAGAACGAGAAAGAGGGCTATCTGCACAGGCTGGATGACAGAAGGCGCCTACAGGATTTTTTAAAGAACAGTAGTACCGACATCTATCTCCATGGACATATACACAAGACCTGGCAGGCGACACCTCTGGACCTGACCCGTCCAGTCTGTCTGAATGCAGCCGGTTGCTGCCGGTATACAGATGGAGACTGGTCCGGTTTTCACCGATTGACGATGACAGGAACCCAATTTGAGGTTTCGCGAATCAGGCTCCCAGTATCGGCCTGAGGAAATTTATTCCAATAATATTG
>JAOZRE010000185.1:2669-8984 GCA_029940215.1 bacterium
TAATATTGTTTCATAAACCCGTTTTTGCAATAACAACAAGTATAAAAGGAATCTCTCTCAATGTCTGATAACTCATTCCAGAGCCTGTTCTCCGATACAAGTAAAAGAGTAGAATATTTGAAGCAAAGCCGGCTGTTCAGTCCGTTTTCTGATCACTTGCTGCAAAAGCTGTCACCCCTGTTCAAACTCAGCCAGTTTCCGGAATCCCATGAAATTACCACAGAAGGGGAGTCTCAATCCCAGATGTATTTTTTAATCAAGGGGAGTGTATCGGTCTATTCACAGGGAAAATTTATCCTGTCCCTGAAAAGGATTGGGGACATCTGCGGCGAGATGAGTTTCATTACAGACAAACCGGAACTGTCAACCGATGTCGCCGGGAGTGAGGTAGACATGTTCAGCCTCGATCTCGATGACCTTTGCGACAACCCGAATATTAACGCCAGGGAGTTGAAGGACCTGCTCAGGCGCCTCTGTTCATCGGTGCTGGCTGACAAACTGGCACTGACAACAATAAAAGCCGGGCGGTTTGAGGAGAAACATAAGCAACTGCAGATGGCTGTCGAGGATGTGGAGCGGGCAAATCGTACCAAGACGAATTTTCTGGCCAATCTCAACCATGAAATCCGAACACCCATGCATGGTGTGATCGGTATGTCAGATATTTTGCTGAACACCGAACTGACCCGTGAACAGGAAGACTATGCCCGGATAATCCAACAGTCAGCTGCCGGCCTGCAAACAATCATCGATGAAATTCTGGATTTTGCTGACATAGAGAGAGAGACCCTTTTCATCAACAACGAACCGTTCGATTTGTACCAGCTGATGGATAAGCTTGATTTTGGAATGAGATCAATCGCCAATCGCAAAAAACTCCAGTTCTCTAAAACCATCGATCCTGACGTACCCCAGCTGTTAAACGGGGATCCGATTCGACTGCATCAAATACTGCTCTACCTGACCGGCAACGCCATTAAATTCACACAGCAGGGCTCCATCAATGTTCATGTTTCCATGAAAGATGAAACGGAACAGACCGTGCTGCTCTTTTTTTCCGTGACAGACACCGGCATTGGTATCGATGAGGCCCATTTTGATCTGCTGTTCAAGTCTTTCTCACAAGTGGACTCCTCTGCCTCCAGAGCCTACGAAGGCGTCGGCCTGGGACTGGCCATGTGCAAGCAGCTGGCCAACCTGATGGGTGGGGATATTGGTTTCGACAGCACAGTCGGTGAGGGATCAACTTTCTGGTTCCGACTTGACCTCAACCGGCATATTGACAGACGCAAAGATAGTTGCCTGACCACTGTGGGACACCGGGAAGAGGACAGAAACCACCTGCTGGAAAGCACATCGTCCAACCCATCCCGGGTTCTGGTGGTGGATCATGACCGAATCAACCGCCTGGTAGCCATCAAGGCCCTGGAAACCATCGGCTATCACGCCGAATCGATCGAATCCGGCGATAAGGCTTACAGCATCCTGGAACTGCTGCCCTTTGATCTGGTGTTGATGAATGTCTACCTGCCGGGCAATGACGGACTGAAGACCGCTCAACGGATTCGGCAGCGAGGATCAACTGTGCTTAACCCAAACATCCCGGTCATCGGCATGGCCTCCCATGCAACGGAATGCAGCCAGAAAAAAAGCGAATTAGCCGGCTTTACCGGGCTCATTCAAAAACCCCTGACCAGAGAAAAACTGCAGATCTCCCTGGAGCACTGGCTATCAGAGTCCGGACAGTAGGAAACGGCCGGTTGGTTTTATTCCCCCTTGGATAGTGACAGGAGGGCATAAGCGCTGAATTAATAGTCAATTAGTAATTAGCTGTTATCAATTGACTATTAATTATTTATTCGAGCAAAAGTAACACTGCAGATGAAAAAATGACCAATTTCCCCCCTACAAATTTTTCATTTAAACAGGAAAGACACTGTAGAATGGCTAATAATCAATTGTTAACAATTAATTATTAATTTGACGCCTGTGGGGTCGGGGGAATGTCACTCTTCAACCCTTCAACAAACCATTAAGGATACGTTTGTTGGTCAGGGTAGCGGCGTGGGTGATATGAATTCCGTCCTCGGCATATTCCAGCTCTTCGACACTTGTCAGCTGATAAAAGTGGGACAGCAGTTCTGTTTTATCATATGGCAGGATGATACACTCGCGGACAAAACTGCGGGCAAAATGCTCCTTGACCGCCTCCGTCAGCAATTCCACCATTTCGGGGTCCAGGGCTGAGACCGGAATACTACCCGGATAGGCTTTCGCCAGAATCATCCGATCCATATCCTCCTCAACCTGATCTATTTTATTGAGAACCAGCAGGCGTGGGACCTTCTCTGCGCCGATCTCCTTGAGCACCTTCTCCGTGGTATCGATATGCTGCTCGATGTTGGGACTGGAAGCGTCCACCACGTGCAGCAGCAAATTGGCATCTTTTACGACAGACAGGGTTGATCGAAAAGACGCGATCAGGTTGTGGGGCAGGTTACGAATAAAACCGACGGTATCGGAGACCAGCAGATCCGGTTTCGTTTCGGTCGGCAGGAGTCTGGTGGTGGATTCCAGGGTGGCGAACAGCTTGTCCTGAGCCAGCAGGTCTGACCCGGTCATGCAGTTGGTCAGGGAGGTTTTGCCGGCATTGGTGTAGCCCACCACACTGACCTGAAAACAACTGGACCGGTTTTTCGACTGAACGGTTCTCTCCCGGTCCATTTTTTTTAGAGAATTTTCCAGGCGGGTGATCTTGTTTCGAATCAGTTTCCGGTCGATATTGATCTGCTTTTCACCCGTTCCCCGTGAAGCACTGATCCCCCCTTTTTCCCGGTCGAGATGGGCCCAGAGTCCCACCAGTCGGGGAAGCATATACTTCAGCTGAGCCAGCTCCACCTGATCACGCGATTCCGGTGTACGGGCATGGTTGGCAAAAATTTCCAGGATGACCTGGGTTCGATCCCAGACCATGCAGTCCAGGGCGCTCTCGATGAACTTCCCCTGATTGGGACTGAGCTCGTGATCGAACAGCACAATATCCACTTTTTTTCGCCCGGCAATCTTCTGGATCTCTTTCAGTTTGCCGCCACCGATATAGCTTTTGGAATCGGGAGTGGACCGTGACTGAACCTCCTGGCCGGCTACCCGAAACCCCAGGGTTTTCGCCAGGGACGCCAACTCCTTCAATGAGTCCAGGGTATTTTCGATCTTTTCTGATTTAAGATGGAGCCCCACCAGAAAAACGCGTTGCTTCTCCTGCGAATAGTTAATCAAGGTGCACCTCCTCCCAGCATCTCTCCAGTCTTGACCTGATGACCGTTAACCCAATCCCCGGCTGCCACCGGTTTTTTATTCTCCGGCTGACAGGAAAGAATGGAAACCGCACCGCTTCCACATGCCACGGTCACACCGGAGCTGCCGGTGTCCAGAATGGTTCCCGCTGACACTTGCTGTGGCACCGCCTCTGCCCGTTGCATTGAGCGGATCAGCAGCCGTTTCCCCCGAAACTCGGTAAACACTCCCGGAGAAGGCGATAATGCCCGAAACCGATTATAGACCACAGCGGCGTCTTCATCCCACCGGATACGGCGGTCCTCTTTTTTCAATAGCCTTGCATAGGTCGCCTGTTCATGATCCTGCTTAAGCGGTTGAATCTGGTCGAACTGCTGAATGGTCTCCACAATCAGTTCCGCGCCCATCATCTGCAGCCTTTCCGTCAGGGTGTCCGCACACTCATCGGGTCCGATGGGGGTGCTTCGGCTCAGCAGCAGATCGCCGCTGTCCATCCCCTCGTCAATCAGCATGGTGCAAACCCCTGTCTCGGTATCACCATTAAGCAGGGAGAACTGTATGGGGGCCGCCCCCCGCCATTTCGGCAACAGGGAGCCATGTACATTCAGACACCCTCTCTCCGGCAGATCCAGAATCTCTTTGGGCAGAATTTTCCCATAGGCAATCACCACGCAGAAGTCAGGGTGATGCTCACGAAGTTTTGCGATCACATCCGGGGTTCGAACGGAGGTTGGCTGAAAGATCTCGATTTGATGATCCAGGGCGAACTGTTTGGTAGGCGGGAACTGTACTTTATGCCCTCTTCCCTTTTTCTTGTCCGGCTGACAGACCAACAGGGAAATATTGATTCCCGCTTTTAACAGATACGCCATCGAAGGAACTGCAAATTCGGGCGTACCCATAAAAACGATATCAGGCAATGAGTCTCTCCGAGTAAGGGGTGGCCTGGTTCAGCTTGATACTCTCGGTAATGGCCGACATGACCACTTCGGGGGCCGAAAACCGATGCCGGTCATTCCAAGGATTACCGGCCTTGTCTGGAGTCACGCTATACCTTGTAATATAGCTTTTTTCTTCCATATAGACCAGTTCGGAATTCAATTTGCGAAGAACCCGATACTTGTTGGACGGTGTGATATTGAAGGCGCCGCCCTCAATCAATTCCTTTGTGGTTTTTTCCAGCGCACCCCCGTCCCGTGGAAAATCGTTCAGCCAGACGCCAGCGATGAATGAGGCGAGACCCGGTAGAAGTGCGTGTTTGTGGATGCTTTCCTGAAAAAATTCCGCCGGAATATGGGTCAGGTGCCCCCCCAGTCGAAACGGGTTGTTCAGTCCGGGACAGAATATCGGATCCAGCAGCAGTTTTCGGATAGGATAGCAGCTGCGCTCGGGATCCGAATCACAACAGACCCCCAGCATGAACGGATTGGTAATCTCCCGGGGTTGATCACCGTTTTTCCAGTAGCGTTTAACGCGCAGCTGAAAAAGGGTCGCCAACACACCGTTCAGAACCATCTGCTGCTTTTCCGAATAGGTCCCGTTTCGCTTCCGCCTGGTGATCAATTGCAGGTGTTTTTCCGAATCGAACTCGCACAGACCGGCGGAAGAGCGTTCTGCCAGCTGCCTGAAAATCGCCATCAGGTGCTTGACCCCTTCATGCCAGAACCGTTTCTGTATCATCTTCTGCAGCGACAACAGCGTCTCGGCAGCCGTTTCCGGCAGAAAGGAGAGCTGTGATTGTCTGCTTTCGTCACCTTCAAACTCCAGCCGCAGCTCGTCCGGCAGTTCGTCCGGCATCATGGATGCAAAAGAAAGGGAAGCACCTGCTTGCGAGATTCTCCTGGCAGCGGACTTTTGACGCGCCATTTGTGTCACCAAAGGGGCTGGGGCTCCCGACGCCTGTGACATCCTGGTAATAAGACGGCTCATCAGGCTGGAGACATGGCAGAGCGGGTTTTTCGGCAACCAGAACGGGTTACTGGCAGCACTAAAGCCATCCTTCTTTTTCCAGATAATTTTCGGAAACTGATTCCGAATAAACTGCAGTTCCAAATTAGGTGGCGGCATTTCGTCATCCTGCCCCAGAAAAAACAGGCCCACCATCTGCAGGGTCAGGTTCAGGTCCGATTCCGGGTTGCCCAGCTCCTCCTCCCGGTTTTCCGTTTTCAGTCTGGACAATCGATAGAACAGGATCTGTTCAATCCGCTGCCACTTGTTTTCGATGGACTCCGGCGTATTCAGGCAGCGCGCTATTTTCAGCTTATACCCTCTCTGGGATTTAGCCCCGCAGATAAACCGGACGATATCCCGGGTCCGAAACCATTTGGCCACATTCAGCCGAAACGGACCGCTGATCCGATTTTTTACCCCTGGATTCTGAAAGAGCTTGTTGATCTCCTCATCAATGGCTTTCAGCGCTCGATCCAGGTCCCCCTTGTAATGATCGTAAATATGCAGCCCGGCATTCAGGGATTCCCGAAGGGCATAGGTCATGGTGAACCGTTCGGGTGCCCCTTGTTTATTAAAGCGAATTCCGTAAAATTTCAGCATGGGTAAAGCGGTGTTTTGAAGCGGTTATTCAGGCTACAGGACAGATAGTTCATGTGTGGATCATTCCATCTCGAATACCCTAGCCAAACCAACCGGACTCCGTCAAAAGAAAAGAAAAAACCCTTTTGGTTGCAGTTGGAAAGCTTCTTCAGCTGAATTGGGTACCTGTTTTTCAATTGTCGAAATCTGAAAAATCAGCGGCTCTGGATAATAGCTGTATAATGAAGTGGTTAGAGGATTTTCTTTGCTTTTGATCCATTTTCTGATAGACCCCTCCATCCGCAAATAGTCCTTACAGAGACAGGTCCAATTTGAATCAGAAAAATTTTACAGTCTAGTGATCTCCGGCGAAATAATCAAGGGAAATGACGGCTATAATAAAAACAGCCACCACAGAGTACACTGAGAAAAAATAAGCTGCTCAGAGTGTCTGCCGTAAAGCCTTTTTTATTGCTTGGAAAAGACTCTTAG
>JAOZRE010000186.1:0-8557 GCA_029940215.1 bacterium
AAATTCAGTGTGTCAAGCACGGAATGACGGCATTCGAGAATGTCTTTATTTTTAATTTCAGCTATTTACAAGAGAACTCTAAACTGTTCAGTTTGTAACTATTCACCATATTTGCGGAGCCAAGGGGATCATAATTCAAAATGTTGGAAAACAGGACGTTTTCCAACAGCTCCATGGATGGATTCATGCGTGTTTTGAATCATGATCTTCTTGGTGGAGGGGCGTACTGAATAGCGACTGTTTTTTACAAACACGACGACTTTTATGAAGAAACTCACAAAACTTCTGGTTAGTATTGTTGTCGCTCTTTACGGTTTCCCATTATCGGCATATGCGCATTTTACGACGGATATGGGAGACTTTTACGGGGGGATTCTCCATCCGTTGACAGATTCCAGAACGATTCTCCCGATACTGGCATTCGCGATCTGGACTTCGCAACAGACGGTCAAAAACGCAGGCAGAATGATGCTGCTGTTTATCGGGGTTATACCGGCAGGCGCATTTATCGGTTTCAGCGATACGGGTCTTACGCCGGGACCTGCTTTCTGGCTGTCGACCCTGGCTGTCATTTCATTTTTGACGATTCGTGCATACCGGCCTGCGCTTCCTTTTGCACTTGTGCTCACATTTCTACTCAGTGTCTATACCGGGTATGCCAATGTATTTGAAGTTAAAGCCCGGGTGGGGCAATCCATGCTTTATATTTTGGGACTTTGTCTCGGTGCGGGCCTGCTTGTACTTTATATCGCCGGTTTTATACTTTCCCGCAAAGCGGAATGGAAAAACACCGCCACCCGGGTTTCAAGCGGTGTAATTTTTGCGACAGGCGTTCTTTTTTTTCTGCTGGAATTTCCTTTTTAAAAACAGTGTATTCAAGAATAAACAGATGAAAATAATCCTGAAACTGTTCATCATTCCGATCGCATTGATAATCGGCACTGTCTACCTGGTGTTTTATACCGTTGATGAGGCGGAATATGTGATCATTACCCAGTTTGGAAAATATGTTGATGTCAAGAAACAGGCAGGGTTGTACTGGAAACTGCCTGACCCGTTTCAGACGGTGACACGCTTCAGCAAACGGATCACAATCTACGATCCGGAACCGACCGAACTATTGACCCTGGATAAAAAAAATATCCTGGTTGACAATTTCATGTTATGGCAGGTTGAAAATCCACAACTGTTTCTGGAGCGGGTCAAAGATCCGGCTGGTGCAGAAGCCAGGCTCTCCGATATTCTCTCCTCACAGGTGGGCGCTGTGCTCGGAAAATATCCCCAGGCGGCGCTTATTTCGATAAAACCCGGGGAGATGAAGATTGAAACGCTGATGGAGGAGGCCAAAGCCGAGTGTGCCCGCCTGGCTCACGAGAACTATGGCATCAGAGTCGTTGATGTGCGCATTAAACGGCTCAGTTTTCCAAAACAGAATAAAAGCAGCGTCTTTGGGCGCATGCGGGCAGAACGGCAGCGGATCGCTAAAAAGTTTCGCTCGGAAGGAGAAGAGGAAGCCATTAAGATCGAAGCGGATACCAATCGGGAGCAAAAAAAGATTCTTTCGGAAGCGTACAAAGAAGCACAGAAGATTCAGGGAAAGGCGGATGCCGAGGTGATCGAGATTTATGCCAAAGCGTTTGGCAAAGATGTCCAGTTTTATAACTTCCTGAGGACCCTTGAATCGTACAAAAAGATTTTTAACAAACAGACTACTATTGTGCTGCCCTCGAATTCCAAACTGTTAAGACTACTGAATGAAGGTCCGAAACCCACGGCAAAAAGGAAATAACGATGGTTTCACACATAGTTGAGCTATTAAAGAAATCCGGGCTTCAGATCCAGAAGGAGTCAGCCAGGAGACTATTGAAGTGGGTACTACCGCTCATTGCAGGAGTCTATCTGGCATCCGGATTTTATATTGTTAAAACCGATGAACTGGCTGTGATTCGTCGTTTTGGAAAGGTAACGGTACCCGAAGGTATCCTGCCCGGAATTCATTATCGGTTACCCTATCCGGTCGATCAGGTGGATACCCCCAAGACATCGAAAGTTAATCAGGTCAGTATAGGTGTCATTGAAAAACAAGCTTCCAAAACAACAGGGAGTGCCAAAAAGTTTTCCGAAATCCTGGTAGGGGACACGAATATCCTGCGGGTCCAACTGAATATCCAGTACCTGATCAACCAGCCCACGGATTTTCTTTTCAGGTCGGAAGATCCCGACCGTCTGGTGGCTATTTTAGCTGAATCGGTGTTGATTGAGATTCTTGGAAAAATGGATGTGGACTACATTCTGACCGTCGGCAAAATCAAGATTCAGGAGATGACGAAGAAAAAAACCCAGGAGCTGTTGGAACAGTACCGGGTGGGTATCCAGATTATTGATACCAACCTGCAATCTGTCGAGCCCCCACCTGCTGTGATCGAGGCGTTTAATGATGTGTCCAGTGCCAAAATTGACCGCCAGCGTCTGATTAATGAGGCCCTGGGGCGAAAAAGTGAAATTTTGCCCAAGGCCCGGGGGGAGGTCCATAAGATTATCGAAACTGCCAGGGCGTATGCACTGGAATCGACCAATATGGCAATCGGAGAAAGTGAAAATTTCCTGAGTGTTCTAAAAGAGTATAAAAAATCTAAACGCATTACCACCACACGGTTATATATTGAAGCCATGGAAGTGATCCTGCCGAAAATGAAAAAATATATTGTTGACGCAGACAGTAAAACACCGGTTGATTTGGGTTTTCTCAGTAACGATCAGGGCGATGCCCCTCAGACGCGCAGTCGAAAATAACTAACCATCAGGTCAGGGAATGGATATTCTACTACAGATTGGAATCGAAGTTGTACGGGTTTTTAATGAATCCGCTATTTACATCCTGTTTGGCTTTTTCATCGCCGGTATTTTACATTCGCTTTTTACAACTGAGCTGATTACCCGTTACCTGGGAGGCCGGAGTATTCGTTCGGTAATTCTGGCATCACTAGCCGGGATCCCGCTGCCACTCTGTTCTTGCTCGGTCCTCCCCACAGCCATATCATTGAGGAAACATGGAGCCAGCAAGGGGTCAACACTCTCCTTTTTAATCTCAACACCTGAGACGGGTGCGGATTCCATCAGTTTGACGTATGCGCTGATGGATCCGATTATGACTGTTGCCCGCCCGTTTGCAGCCTTGATCACTGCTCTGTCAGCCGGAATTATGGCTAACTTTGTTGAACGGAAATCCAAAAATCAGAACCCGGCAGATGAGGCTGACGCTGAGTCAGCGGCCGAAAACCTGACCAAAGCAGAGCTGGCTCAGCTGGATCAATTGGAGTCAGAAACGGCCGTTCAATGTCATTCCGAACACTGCAGTGCCGATCATGTCCATCACCCTCATCAGGGTCAAGACCTTCTGACCGGGAAGTCGGATAACAAGCTGAAGGAGCTCCTGCGATATTCGTATGTCGAATTGCTGGACGATATCGCCATGTGGCTGATGATCAGTATTGTGATTGCCGGTGTCATTTCAGCTCTGATACCGGAGGCGTTTTTCAATCAGTACCTGGGAAATCAATTCACGTCGATGCTGGCTATGGCGGCGATTGGCATCCCCATGTATATGTGTGCAACCTCTTCGACACCGGTGGCTGTTTCGATGATCCTGAAGGGACTGAATCCCGGTGCCGCCCTGGTCTTTCTTCTGTCCGGACCGGCTACCAATGCCGGGACAGTCACTCTGGTCGGTAAATTCCTGGGACGCAACATGCTGGTGGTGTATCAGGGAACCATTTTTGTCGTCAGCATGCTCATGGGAACTGCGTTGAACGCTGTGTATGCCTGGTTTGGGATTGATCCGATGGTAACCATGGGCAGTGCGACCACTTTAATCCCCGAAAATATCAAGATTGGGGCATCTGTCATTCTTTTGTGGCTTATTTTAAGACGATACAGAGGGGTGACCCCGGAAAGTCTGCGGCTGAGTACCCAGCATAAACTGAACCACTGGCTGGGTTCCAACGTACAACTCGGTGACCGATCGTTTGTCTCCCTCTTTAACTTCGGAAAAAAGCTCTTGAAATATTCACCCGCACTGATCATCGCCGGATACATGCTTTCCGGTTTTTATATGATCGAACCGGGAGAAACCGGGATGCTGAAACGTTTTGGAGCGGTCACTCAGAAGGATATCAAGCAGGGTCTGCATTACCGTTATCCATATCCGTTTGAAACCACCGAAATAAATAAAATATCACAAATCAGACGCGTTGAAATCGGTTTTCGTAGCGATATCGAAGATCTGACCGCCAGGGAGAAAAAAATAGAACTGCAAAGACTGCTGACCGAATCAGAATCGCTAACCGGGGACGAAAATATCGTAAACCTCCTGTTAACTGTACAGTATTCGATCAGTGACTTTTTTAACTACCAGTATAAAGTCGATAATCAAGAACTGCTGGTCAAAAATCTGGCGGAGTCCGTCGTCCGGCAGGTGATCGGGAAAAAGGAGATTGATATCATCCTCACCCATGATCGGGAAATCATTGAACAGCGGGTTCGGCTTTTACTACAGGAGACTCTGGACAACCATCAAGCCGGAATCAGCATTATCGGAATTGCTCTGCTGGATGATCATGCCCCGGTGAATGTCCACCAGGCGTTCAGGGATGTTGCCAGTGCCGAAGAGGATAAAAACACACGTATTAATCAGTCCCACGCCTTTCGTAACGCCACCCTGGCCAAGGCAAGAGGACAGGCAGCCAAAATCCTGACAGATGCTGAGTCCTACCGGGAAGAAAAAATCAATCGCGCAACTGGCGAGGCCGCCAATTTCACCCAACAGGTGACCGTCTATCAAAAATCAAGAGAGATCACCAATACTCGACTGTACCTGGAAACCGTGGAGGAGATCCTTCCCGATGTGAAGAAGTTCATCAAACCCCCTGAAGGAACAGCGCGCTCCATAGATCTCTGGTTTCAGGAGCAGACAGAATCACTCAACAAAGATTTTGTGGTCCCCGGAATGCGTCCGGTGCGGAAGTAAGGCGATCATCTGGATTGCCGGTTAATGTATTTAAGCAAATCAGCCCCTGTTTTATCGTTTGGGCGTATGATAATCATTCGCTGGGCAACACGCATCGCTTCATTAATCCGGCCTCTTTTTATCAGAAAACCGGCCATCGCGTAAAGAAAATCATAGTTATCCGGTTCGACACGAAGGGCTTGTGTGAAAGCTTTTCCCGCGTCTATATCCTGTTTAAGGTGCTGCAGCAGCAAACCCAGATTATAATAGATTCGGGGTCGATGGGGCAAACCGTCAGCAGCCTTTTTAAGATAAACGACTGCTTCCTGATATCGATTCTGTTCCGCCAGTAAAAGCCCCAGGGAGTAGGAAACTTCAAGCAGATCGGGCTGTGTCTCAAGAATCTCAAGAAACAGTTTTTCAGCGTTCTTCCTTTTTCCCAGCTGGCTGTACAGCATGGCTAGATTATTCTTAGCGACAAAAAACCGATCATCGATTCGGATCGCTTCTTTGTAACTCTCAATAGCCAGATTGGGCTTATCCAGCGCCGTGAATAAAATTCCCCGGTTATACCGTCCCGATGGAAAATCTGCCGTATATTCCGTCGTTTTCTCGTATTCACGCAGTACCCTGTCAAACACCTTTTTCTGTTTAGGGTCAAGCTGTTTGGGTTTAACTACGGCGAGAGCCAGTGCAGCCTGGGTTCTGACGGCCTTCACCGGATCGTAGAGCATGGGAACCAGCAGGCTTTCCTTTTGTTGATACCGTAGTCGGTCCACTGTAACAACAACTGTATAACGTATCAACGCTTCCCTGTCCGACAGGGCTTGTTCCAACACACCAATCGTTGTGGAATCGGGGAACAGCCGTAAAAGAGAAATGGCGGTTGCCCGGACAATCGGCGGATATAACTGATCACGTGCCAGCTTGATCAGTGCGCCTTGCGCTTCTGGATCACCTGCACGACCGGCAGCCAGTGTGGTTCCATAATGGGGCCGCTTTCTGAGGCCGTACCATTCGCTGATCGCTTTGGCCGACCACTCATTTGTCTGATCGTCATGACACCCGGACGAATTACAGGCATTTGGACTTCCCAGAGTGATACTCAGGTCCGGTCTGGGAATCCGGATACTGTGATCGGCCCGGTTGTCAATCCCCATATAGTCTGTGCCCGGCATGTGACACTTCACACAATCGTTGCCGTCACTGGGTGTCCCATTGTAGGTGGCCTTATGAAAATGATGGCTTTCAGAATCATAGATATCGGACCGATGACACTGCAGGCAGAGGTCATTTCCGTCCTTTTTTAACTTCAGGCTGTGCACATCATGGCAATCACTGCATTTCACATCTCTGGCAAACATTTTACTCTGGTTAAATGAACCATAGACAAATACTTCATGCTGTATCTGGCCATCCGCATAATACAGTCCTTCGTTAAGCAGTTGTGGAATCATTGCATCCATCAGATCCCCATGGGAATGTTTGAAATCTCCCAACAGTGAGCGCCTGGAATGACAACGGGCACAAATTCTGAGCTGATCGGCAGGATCAATATCCCTTGTTTTAACCACCAGTTTATAATTTTCTGCCTCTTCCCGGGCCATTTCCGGTTGCTCCGCCCACTTGACATGCTGCGACGAAGGTCCGTGGCAAGCCTCGCAACTGACATCAATCTCAGACCAGGTCGTGCTGAATGTATCCTTTTTATGATCGTAGTTCTTCTGCAGATGGGTCGAATGACATTCCGCGCACATCCCGTTCCAATTCTGCCCTCCCTGTGTCCAGTGCAGCCAATCTTTAGAATCGTTGGTGGAGTCGGGCAGCAGATACCAGCTCTTTTTTACCGCATCCCAGGCAACAGCAAGGCACTGAAGCCGACCACCGGGAAATGGCACCAGGTACTGCTGCAAGGGGTAGGTTCCAAAGGTATGGGTAATTTCAAAATCACCCATTTTCCCATCGGGGCCTCGGGTCTGGACAAAGAACTTTTCCTGGTCACGATAAAACCTTGCCGTAAATTCATCCTCCTCGAAAAGCACATTGCTAAAATCCCCCTGAACGGTATCGTCAGTTGCCACATCCATGGCCTTATCATGATCGGAGGTCAACCACTGTTCATATTCAGTTCGATGACAATCGATGCACTTTTCCCGACCAACGAACGACGGAGACATCGATGAAACGGACGGGGCTGAGAGAGGGGTCAGGATCTCCGTTTTTAACAGGTAAAAGGGTACACTCAACACAATGAACAATGTGGCGATGATCCCTGTGACCGTCCATCGTTTTTTGGATAGTTTGCTGATTATAAACTCTTCTGACATTTTTTAGTGACCAAAAATCAAAGTGACTATTCAGAATACACTCCACCGAGGGGATCATGATTCAAAATACGCATGAATCATAATCCCCTCGGCTCCGCAAATATATATATATTTCAGTTCCTGGCAGGATATGCAGCTTGTGATTTATTAAACCTGTTCCGCTTGATTTTTCGACTGATATCCACTGTGATAATATTGTTTTCAATCGTAACCGGATACAGATCAAGGGCCCTGGGTGCCGGCGGACTGACAACATTGCCGGCAATGTCAAAAGAGGATCCATGACAGGGGCAGATAAATTTGTTTTCTTTTGAGACCCAGGGAACGGTACATCCAAGATGGGTGCAGCGCCGTGATATTGCCAGAAATCCACCCTCTTTCAGCCTGGAAAGATAAAACTGTCCGCGGACAAATGCAGTCACCGAACCGGGAGCAAAGCTTTCCACGGGACCCACTTCCATAAGGTTGTCCGCATTGTCTTCTTGGGTCGATGATGCCCTTGGTCTAAAAAAGGCAATCCCCACACCAACCAATTCAGCCAGGGCTATAAATCCAAGCCCCCCCCAAAGGAGATGAAGAAAACGCCTGCGGGATGGCTCCGGTTGTTCTGTTTTTTCTGTTTTAGACATGGAAAACCAACCTCATCTCCGCCCCCCGAAACCAGATACCCGTCACGGTTAGAATGATGAATGAAACCAGAATAAAAATGAACAGAGCCTGCACAGCCTCATTATTAACAGTCGTCATGGTTTTTCGGACCACCCGGTAGAAAATCAGAATTCCAATGATCATTAGAGCAACCGGAATAATCCCGTTAGAGATAATTAACGGTGTTTCAGGCATCCAGGCTGTAAAATCAATCATGAATTCGTCCAGCATGATGATGATCGGCACAACCAGTACTGCCGTCAAGGCGGAAACAGCACCGGCCCGTCTGCCTTTTTCTGAGAAGAGCCATGTGCCGGAACGGGTCGTAGCGGAAGAGGCGCATCGCGTTTTTGTACGTCATCAGGTCAATCTCGTCGTCGGGTACGCCGACGAGTTCGCTCATCAGAGTCTCCGGAGCCCGTGGCCATGTCGAGTCCGAGTGCGGGTAGTCGCATTCCCAGGTGATATTCTCGATGCCGACCGAGTGCCGATTCGCAATGCCCGTGGGGTCGGTGATGAAGCAGGTCACGATGTGCTCGCGAAAAACTTCGCTGGGCAATTTATCTCCAAAGTCCTA
>JAOZRE010000186.1:8567-8918 GCA_029940215.1 bacterium
CAACAAGATCCCAAATCCGCCGACGGGGATGATAAACACGGCAAACAGCGGGTGAAAATGCAGCAGCAGTTCCTGGAATCCTAAAAAGTACCAGGGCGCTTTCGCCGGATTCGGGCTCAAGCCGGGGTTGGCGATATTCCCGAGAGGCGCCATAAAAAAGGCAGCGCACATCAGGATGACAGCGATGAGTCCCAGAGCAACAACCGCTTCCCGCAGCAAGAGATCCGGTATGGTCGATACCAGCACCGGTTTTCCCGTTTTGGCGTCACCGGGAGGTTGAGGTATAACAACGCCGCCCGCCTTCCGTATTTTCCAGAAATGAAATGGCAATAAACCAAGCAGAGAGATAGG
>JAOZRE010000187.1 GCA_029940215.1 bacterium
CCGGAAAAACTGACATCATTTACCGCTGTCAAACCGCCGAAGCTTTTAGTTATATTATTTATTTTCAGCATAGCGTCACTCCCTCCTGACCCGCATCACCGGGAAATAGTCCCGGGGATGACGTTTGTGATAAAGGCCGTAAATACCCTCACCCCTCGGCAGGGCCACCAGCACGATAATCAGGATAATGGGAAACAAAAAGTAATTCACTGTTCCAAGACTCCGTAGGGAGTCCTCCAGAAAGCAGACGAAATACGCACCTGGTATCATGCCGTATACCGAAGCCCGCCCCCCAATCATAACAATGATCAGCATTTTCAGCATGAAATCAAGGGGCAGGTAGGTGATGCCCGCAAAGGTCCGGAAGGTGTGTACGATAAACCAGCCAACGATACCGATCATGATGGAGGGAAAAACGTAGTAGAAAACCTTGTACTTATTAACGTTCACTCCCATCATCAAGGCAACGTCCTCGTTTTCGTTGATGGCAGCCATGGTGATTCCAAACCGGGACTGCGATATTTTCTCGGCCACAAACAGAAAGATCAACATCATGAAGACCGAGAGATAATAGTAGGCCACATAGTTCCAGGTAACCCGACCCAGGCTGATCATAGGACTCATCCCCATCAGGCCCACCTCGCCGCGAAAAAGGTCACCATAAATAAAGGTCAGGTCCAGAAAGGCCAGGGGTAGAATCAGGGTGATTAACGAAAAGTACAACCCCTTGGCGATCCAGGTAATAGGGCTCAACAGCAGCGAAACACCTCCGCAGATCAGGATAGTGGCGATCAGGGTGAAAAAAGGACTGAACCCCATGTGTAGGTTGAGCAATGCCGACGTGTATCCCCCCAGTCCCAGGTAGAGCTGGGGACCAAAGTTCAACCGGCCCGTCCCGGTCATCTGCAACGCGAGCGGAATGGCGATCGCCGCATAGAGATTGGCCATCGTAATCATCGTCAGAATGTTCGGGTAACCCGTAATGAAAAAGGGAACCACCATTAACAGCAAGCTCCAAAGGATGGGGTTACGCCAGTAACGGGGCTCGATAATCCATTCAAACTTCTGCTGTTTCCACCGCATCAGTAGGCGATCCCGTTTTAATTCAAAGCTTACCATATGGTTTCCCCCGCAAAGAGCCCACCCCGTTTGAAAATCATCACGATCAGGGTAATAATCAGGGCCGCGAACCCCATGAATCTTGAAACATAGAGAAAACTGACCGCCGCATGGATAAAGCCGATCAGATAGGATGCGATGATACTGCCCTTCAGGTTACCCAGCCCTCCCAGGATGGCGATCAGCATCGCTGTCATCAGCAGACTCGCCCCCATGTGAGGGTCAATGCTCCAGAAAGGCGCAATCATCAGGGTGCAGATGATTGGGGGAATGATGGAAAGGATCATGGCCAGATAGTACATCTTATTGATATCCGCTCCCAGCAGCAAAGACGCCTGGGTGCTCTGGCTCATCGCCCGGATAATCAATCCCAGGCGGGTCTTCAGGAAAAAGAGGATCAACGACACCGTCACTGCCACACCCATCAAGGCAGCCAGTAGCATCTGATATGAAATCCGAACCGCTCCCAGTTTAAAGGTCCCATCGATAATGGTCGTCGGCAGGTTCACCCCGGCGGTGATCGGATAGAAATAGTTGGCCATATGGGTCACTGCCATGAAGACCAGCATGGTCAGGGTCAGCAGGATCTCCTCCCGATCCAGGTAGCGCTGGAAGATGCCCTTGTAAAAAACCAGCAGGGCAACCAGCACCTGCAGCAGAAACATCGCCAGAATACTGGGAATCAACCCCAGACCGGCGTCCAGAAAAGCCCATGTTCCATATGCGGCCAATACGAAAATGACACCGTAACCCAGGTGAAAAATGCGCAGCACACCGCATATCAGCGAAAATCCCAGGGAAATCAACAGGTAAATCGATCCCCAGATAAAGGTATAGGCCAACACCGATTGTAATTTTACCAGTAACATAAATCTCTCTTGAACGTTGTCATTCCCGAGAAATTGGGAATGACGTTAATTTGCTGTCTAACCAACTGTTGAATACAACTCAGAATTCAGCTCTTCACAACATACGAGGCTGACAGGTCAGAGCCTACTTCCTGATATTCACAGGTGATTCATAAGGCTTCTGCTGATACTGCTCAGGATAGATGACATACATTTTACCATCTTTCTTCCACTGCACGATCGGCGTCACATATTTTGGGCTCGGCAGGTTATAGTGCTTTTCAGCATTCCAACCGATGGTTCCCAGCACTGCCACCTCTTCGATCGTTTCCAGGCTCTTGATGATGGTGTCAACATCGACCAGGGTCTTTCCTGTTTCCAGCGCCTTTTTGAAACCAAACAGCGTGTCATAAGTCGTATGGGATCCGAAAATCGGGCCGACCTTGTACTTGGTATAGAGATTAACCATAAAGGGGATGGTCTTGGGGGTAATATTAACCGCTACCATGGAGGAACCCACCATACCGCCCAGCACCTTGCCACCTGTCATTTTCCAGATCGGAGGCATCCCGGCCAGGCCGCCCCAGATAATCCACTGGGTATCCCGTGCACTGGACTGTTCCCACTGCTTGATAAAGGAAGCCTGGTCAATGTAACCAATCACACAGTCAATCACGTCAGCACCCGAGGCAGCCACCTCTTCAAACACCGAATTAAACATCTTCTGGTCCAGGGAGAGGGTTGTCTCATAGACCACTTCCAGGCCCGCTTTTTCATACACTTCCGCCAATCTCGGGCTCACACCTGGAATTCCTTTGCGCAGGGGCTGTGTCCACTCCATATCTTCATAAATCAGTGCGACTTTCTTGACGCCCATGGTGTTCTTGTAGATATCAGTGAACATGCCACTAAACTTCTCAAGGTAGTGGGTGGAGATGGCATAGTAGGTCTGAAAACCAAACTTGTACTTGTCGTAGTTATCACGGACACGATGCCAGATCACGTCGCCGGAACCGATGGTACTGAAGAACAGATGGGGAAATTCAGGAAAGAGTTCCGCTCCGATTTCCATGCCCGCGGCACTCATCTCGACCTTTTCAGCGATAATCACCGCCAGTACCTTGTCCACCATGACCAGCTTCTTGTAGATCTCAACACATTTGGGAATCTCACCCTTGGTGTCTTCGATGATCAGTTCCACCTGTTTTCCCATGATGCCACCCGCTGCGTTCATCTCATCCACCGCCATCTGTGCGGCACCACGGGAACTAAGGGAAAACGGAGACGAGAGGTTTCCCATAAATCCAATCTTGATCGGACCTTCGACCATCTCCCGAACATTTCCGACTTTCTCATCCCTTTCCCACGGCCACTTGAAGGCATAAACACTGGAAGTCATGGTAAAGGTCAAAATCAACACCATCACTGCACTGATCAAACAGAATCGCTTTTTCATCGCTTATCTCCATGAATATGGTTTGTAACAATTCACTACATCTCCGGAGTCGAGGGTATTTTGATTTGAAACGATGGGAAACAGGACGTTTTCCAACAGCTCCATGGATGGATTCGTTCGATGCTGCAAGTTTCGCATCTCATGTTTTGTATCAAAATACCCTCGATGGAGGGGAAATGAACCGTTACTTGGTTTCATAAAAAAATTCAAAATGTTGTTGGCCAGGAGGCCATCAGATGCTCGCTCAAACCACCACGATTCCCCCGTGCTAACTTCAGGGATTTAATGATGATCTCCCGGGTCTCAAGAGGATTAATCACCTCATCGATCAACCCGAGGCCGGCCCCCCGCCACGGCGCGCTGGCAAGCTTCAACTCCTCAATTGCCTTCGCCCGCATCTCTTCCGGGTTCTCCGAGGCCATGATCTTGGCGCCATAAACCACATTGGTCGCCACTTCCGGCCCCATGAAGCTGATATCAGCCCCCGGCCAGGCATAAAGGAAATCTCCTCCCATGTTGGCACCGCACATATTGCAGTTGGCCATGCCATAGGATTTTCGAATCACAATCGATATTTTGGGAACCGTCGCGCAGGAGAGAGCCTGGATAAAATTGATGATCTTACCCGGCATCTTTTTGCGTTCCGCCTCTTTGCCCACGAAAAAACCTGGGATATCATGCAAAAAAAGCAGCGGAATATTAAATGAGTCGCAAAGACAGATAAAACTGGAACACTTGTCACAACCGTCCGGACCCATGGCACCGGCAAATCGGGACGGCTGGTTGGCAATAATGCCGATCGTCTGCCCATCCATTCGTGCCAGGCAAGTAATGACACTGGAATCAAAGTCCGGCTTCAACTGGAAAATGGTCTCATGGTCCACCAGGGTTTCCAGCACCTTCACCATATCGTATGACTGGTTGGACCGCTCAGGTATCAAGTCCAGCAGGCGCTCCTGTCGGCCGGCTGCATCATCATCACCCGCTACAACAGGCGGCAACTCCCCCGAATGGGAAGGCAGATAGGATAAAAATTCCCTCACAATCCGGAAACAGTCCGCCTCATCTTCGGCAGCCTGATCAATCTGACCGGTAACCGTGGCATGCAGCTTCCAGCCGCCCAACTCCTCGTTGCTGACTATCTCATTCGTGGCAATCTCCAGCACCCGCGGACCCGAAACAGCAAAACAGGACCCCTTAACCTGTACGACAAAATCAGCCAGGGCTGCCATCCAGGAAGGATCCCCGAAACATTCGCCGGCCAGCGTAGCAACCATGGGAACCTTCCGAAACCGACGACCGGATTCCCACCCGATAGTCATGGAGCTCATGCCGTCCGAGCCCTGTATATCCGGAATACGGGCGCCACCGGCTTCTCCAATATTGACGAAGGGAAACCCCTTCTCAATCGCCTGTTTCATCACTTGATGCGCCTTTTTATGTCCCACTCGCCCACCGGCCCCTGCCAGGACTGTTACATCGTTGGCTGATACGCCGATGGTGCGGTTATCGATGGTGCCAAAACCGTCAACCTTTCCGTCCGCCGGCGTTTTTGCCTCCATACCGGGAATATCGGAGTGGGCCAGGACCCCGATCTCAAAAAATGATCCCGGATCCAGCAACTGCTCAATCCGCTCCCGGGCGTTCAGCAGGCCGCGGCTCCGCTGCAGCTCCAGTTTCTTTTCGCCGCCCATTTTCAAGGCAATTGCGCGCCTCCGATCAAGCTCTTCAATATTTTCTTTAATTCCCATAATGCTCTTATCTGTATCAGGTTGACATTCTATGAACAGCCAATGTTAAATCGCATATCGCCGTCATAATCAGGTGTGCGCACTTTGCGCCTGCGCCTTATTGCAGGACGATCAATACCTGGTCTGTTTCAACCACATCTCCCTGTGCCACACGGATTTCACTGACCGTTCCCTCAATGCCTGCCACTATTGAATTTTCCATCTTCATCGCTTCATGGATCATCACCTGGGTATCAACAGCTACCTGATCACCCGGTTTCACCGTAATTTCGATTATTTTTCCCGGCATGGGACATAAAATTTCTTTCATTACTTTAAACACTTTTAAAAGGTTAGTTAAATTCACTGAATTCAATAGATAACTGCTAGAGTTATGCCATCCTGAATATGGAAATAACTATCTGTAACTATAACTTATTTTAGATATACGCTCCAGGGTTTGTTGAACTAAATATTACTAATTACCGTATTTTCACCAATATTCGTGAATTCTATTGACGGCTTCCCATCCCCCTCCTAAAATAACATGGCTTTTTACGATAAATGAATTCACCACGGAGGCAGCGAGCACACGGAATTTAAAAATCTACATAGCGTATCTGTCATGAAGAAAATACAAAAGAACCAAACAACACCGGACATAGACATCCCCATCATGTCCATGGCCTCCATCTTCAAAGCAGAATTCTCCATCGACTGGCTGCTGGAAATAGGTCGGCACAAAGCATCACAGGTGATCGGGGTGCTGGAAGAAGCATTGAAAAAAGGTCAGCTTGAAGAGACCGGCATTGGAACCTATCGTTTCTGCAGCAGGAACTATCAGGACAGACTCTACCAGTCAATTCCGCCGGATCTCAAACAGCAATACCATCAACAGGTGGCTGCAGCATTAACGACCGAGCTCAGGGATATTAGCGACGACAGCCTTGATGACCATCTACTGGCAATTACCAATGATCTGGAAGGATGCCAGCAGCTTGTGGCCGCTGGAGATCGAAATCGCAAAACCTTTCAGTTCAACAAGGCACACAGCTGTTATCAGAAAGCGATAACGGACCTGGGAAAGATCCGCGGAATTGAAGAGGACCGGCTACTCATCGACACCACCATACACTATCTGAGAATTTCCAACCCGGCGGACCTTAAAGAGATCCGTTCCATTGTGACAGATGCCATTGAACGGGCTAAATCCCTGGGATTGAAAGCCCAGCTGGCAATGCTGCGCTTGTGCCTGGCAATCAAGGAATGGACCCTTTCACGCTACCCTGCAGCCCTGAGGCAATACAAACTCGGCTGGGACCTTGCAGGCGAAATAGAGGACCCTGCCTTTCGGCGAGAGGTTAATGTCTTCCGCATATTTTTCCAGTATTGGCAGGGGATGCTGCATGATGCTGTAACTGACTATGAGACGTTTGCACCTGAGATTGAGGAGATTCCCTCAAGTAAATTTTCTTTCGTTGCCCACATGGCCGTCGCCACCTGCCTGAGTCACATGGGTGACTTCTCCCAGGGCCTGGGGATGATGGACGTGATCCGCAAACACTGCCTGGAGACCGGTAATATCAATGTCGGTTGTAATGCCTCAGCCGTGATTGGTCATATTTTTTCAGAAATGGGTCAACTCGAAGAGTCTTTTCAGTACTTCGAAGAAGCGCTTGAAGGCGCCATTCAGGGACACAATCAGTGGGTTCACGTCTGGTCGCTTCAGGGGCTGGCACATGCATACTACAAAGCCGGGAAACAGCAGAAATCAGTCAAGGCGCTGAAAGATTATCTCAAACTTAGCCGCGAGTTTCAGTATCTGCTCAGACCGTTTTCAATGATGATGGATCTCTGCTGGCAGATGGAGCTTGGAAACTATCCACGGGTTGATGGCCTATCCCTGGAGGAGGAGATCCGGTTTTCATTCCAGACCAAGAACGTCTATATCAAGGGGATTGCGTTTTACTACCAGGCTTTGCTGAAGAAGCATCACAAACAACCGGACTGGGAGGTTCACAAAAGCCTGAAGCGTTCTATCTATTACCTTGAACAATCCGGGCAATGCATCAACCTGGCGCTCAGTCGCCTTGAACTGGCCCGCCTGTTGCTGAAAAAGGGGAAGCAGGAAGAGGCAATGATCCTGGCCACCACAGAAATATCCTACCTCTATGGCCTGGGCGAAAGTCTGGTTCCCGACGATTTTCGATTTCTGCTGCGGGATCGAAACAACAAGACGGAGTTACTCAAAGAGATTTTAAAGTTGGGCCAGGAGCTTGTGACATTCAGGAACCAACGAGACCTGGCAGGACACATCATATCGACGGTTAATCGTCTGGTCGGGGCGGAAAGGGGAGCCGTTTTCATTATCGACAAGGAGAGCGGTCAGCTGGCATTGAGGGCAGCCCGGAACCTGACCTCAGAGGATGTGGCATCGCACGGCTTCAGCAGTTCCATGCGGATTATTGAAGAAACAGTCAAAACAAGAGAGGGACAGATCCTCGGCTTGGATGGTCAATGCGAAATTGAAGCCGATTCGATCCGCTCCCTGATCTGCGTACCGATGATTCTCCGCAATCAGGTCATCGGTGTACTTTATCATGACAACCGCATTTTCAACAGTTCCTTTCAAGAGCCCGATCTGGAGATGCTCAGCTTTTTTGCGGCCCAGGCAGCCATCGCCCTGGACAATGCAGAAGCCTACCAGAAACTGAAAAGCCAGTACCAAAGGGAAAAGGAGGGGAAACGCTATTTTGAGCTGCAATATCTGGAAGAGTCCAATTTCGAGGAGATCGTCGGGCGCAGCCGGGAGATGCAGGTCGTGTTCAGTCATATCGAATCGGTTGCCAATACCGACACAGCAGTTCTGATACAGGGCGAAACTGGTGTGGGAAAGGAACTGGTTGCCCGCGCCATCCACCAGAACAGCCAGAGACGGAACGGACCGTTTATTCGGGTAAATTGCAGTGCCCTTTCCGAGACCCTGATATCCAGCGAACTCTTCGGTCATGAAAAGGGCGCTTTTACCGGGGCAACTGATCGAAGACTGGGACGGTTCGAACTGGCGGACAGCGGGACCCTTTTTCTGGATGAGGTGGGCGACATATCCCTGGGCGTTCAGGTCAAATTGTTGCGGGTCCTTCAGAACAACCGGTTTGAAAGGGTCGGCGGGCAGCGCACCATCCAATCAAACTTCAGGCTGATGGCCGCTACCAACAAGGACCTGGAAAAAGAGGTGCAGAACGGTAATTTCAGAATGGATCTCTACTATCGGCTGAATGTCTTTCCAATTTACGTACCGCCCCTGAGATCACGCAAAGATGACATCCCTCTGCTGGCATTTTATTTTCTAAATATCTGCGCCAAGAAACTCAACCGGAAAATCGGGACCATCCCTTCCGAAGAGATCGAGAAGATGGTCGACTACCATTGGCCCGGCAATGTACGTGAGCTGGAGAACTTCATCGAGCGGGGTGTCATCTTAGGGGATCATTCCCATTTTCGGTCACCGACGATCGAAACCTCCCTGTTCAAAATACCGGATGCTGCCGTTAACGTCTCCCACCAGGAGAACGAACGAAGCCATATCATCAAGGTGCTCGATACCTGCAACTGGAAAGTCGCCGGCAGAAACGGGGCGGCAAAACTGCTGGACCTGCACCCCAACACACTGCGATATCGCATGAAAAGACTGGGGATCCATATTCGTCGAAACGGAGAATTCTAAAACCTTCTTTCCAGCCCATAAAAATAAAA
>JAOZRE010000580.1 GCA_029940215.1 bacterium
TTTCCATCGTTTTGAATCATAATACCTTCGACTCCGAAATGTGGTGAATAGATACGATAAAACATGATAACCAGGTGAACACATGGGTCTTTTTTTTCTTTCGGAAATTTTAATCGTTTTTGGAGGGGTTGCTGCGTTATTTTTAGTCAGACAATTCTCCATGATGAAGGTGGGTGCTGTTCTCATTATCGGTGCAGGCTGTCTGCTGGGATTGTATACATCTCTGACGATGCTTTACGGCGAGACCGTGGCAGCCTCATTCAAATACCTGAATGTTTTTACTCTTTCATTTAAAGTTGATGGACTATCTGCATTTTTCCTGGCGGTTATTTTTATTGTCTCCTCTTTGGGGACTTTGTATAGCTATCACTATTTGAACAATTCAGCCAAAGCATTGAGAATTGCTGTAAACTATCTGTTTTTCAGTTTGTTAATTGTTTCCATGGCTTTGGTTGTCACAGCAAACAACATGATTACGTTCATGTTTTGCTGGGAGATCATGTCGCTTTCGTCCTTTTTTCTGGTTATTTACAACTATGAAGAGGAGGAGAACAGAAAGGCTGGATACCTTTATTTTGTGTTCTCTAACGTCGGGGCCCTGTTCATTTTTGCAGCGTTCGGGTTGATATACAGCTACACTGGAAGTTTTGCTTTTTCACTGAACGGCGAACTTCCCGAGTTCGTGAAAATCCTGGTTTTTGTGCTCAGTTTCATTGGATTTGGATCAAAAGCGGGTGTATTCCCGTTTCATATCTGGCTGCCACACGCACATCCTGCCGCGCCCAGCCATATTTCGGCTGTCATGTCCGGTGTCATGATCAAAACGGGCATTTACGGCATTTTAAGGATGTATATCATACTTGATTTGCATACGCCTGTTTTGGGGAATATGGTTCTCATATTCGGGATGATCTCAGGCATTCTGGGCGTTGTTTACGCCCTTGGGCAGCATGATCTGAAGAGATTGCTTGCCTATCACAGTGTGGAGAATATCGGCATTATTTTAATCGGAATCGGGTTGGGAATGATTGGCGTATCCAGCAACAACCCCACCATGGCTATCCTTGGCTTTACAGGAGGGCTTCTTCATGTCCTGAATCATGCCATATTCAAATCGCTTCTGTTTATGGGAGCGGGTATGGTCCTGCATAAAACCGGAACCCGATCGATTGATGCGCTGGGGGGTCTCCTGAAAAAGATGAAAGTCACAGGAACCACCTTTTTAATCGGCTCTTTGGCCATTTCCGGTCTTCCTCCATTTAATGGATTCGTCAGTGAGTTTTTTGTCTACATGGGCGGATTCAATGGCATCTCATTGGACCGAACGCCTTTTGTATTAAGCATCCTGGCGATTGTCAGTCTTGCCGTCATTGGCGGTTTGGCCCTCGCCTGCTTTACCAAAGTCGTCGGCGTTGTATTTCAGGGCGAACCGAGAAGCCAGGCCGCCGAAGATGTAAATGAAGACGGATTAACCATGCTAATCCCCATGGGCATTCTGGCTTCTCTTTGTGTCATCATCGGGATTTTCCCGGAGATTTTTATCCGGCTGTCAATTAAAGCGGTTTCCGTATTGGGGCCCGGGCACTCACCCGCAGCTATTGCTCCCCTGATTGAAATGACGGGAAATATCACAAGGTACAGCTTAGGGTTTATCGCGGTACTACTGATCATATTCGCGTTCAGAACCCTGATATACAAAGGAAAAACGATAACTCAATCCGGAACATGGGGGTGTGGATTCACCCAACCAACAGTTAAAATGCAATATACCGGATCATCGTATGCAGCATCCATACTCGCGTTTTTCAAGCCCTTCGCACCTTTAAGGGAAGACCATCCGGCCATTGAAGGTCGACTTCCTGAAAAAACGCACTATCACAGCCATATTGATGATATCGCAGAGCTTCATCTGGATAAAATTACGCGACCGATCATCTTTTTGATTGATAAACTACGCTGGATTCAGCACGGGGATATCCATTTGTACATTGGGTATATCCTGCTGACGATCATATTGCTTCTGTTTTTTGTTTGAGCACCTATCCTAACAGGGGCACATCAAACATGTGCTCCCTGTCACAAGTGAGAAATAATTTATGATTGAATCGATAATCTTATGGATTCTGGCCATATTGACAGCCCCGTTTTTTTCGGCTCTCATTCTCAAGGTTAAGGCCTTTTTCGGAGGGAAAAAGGGGCCTCCGCTGCTGATAAACTACTATACACTGATTAAGCTTTTTAAAAAGGGATCTGTATACAGCAGGAGTACCACGTTCATCTTTAAAATGGGGCCGATGGTCTCTCTGGGCGTTGTACTGACCGCCCTGATGTTCCTGCCAATAGCCGGTCATCATCCTGTTTTGTCATTCGA
>JAOZRE010000188.1 GCA_029940215.1 bacterium
CTGGATGATCTGTATTTAGCGGCTTAACTGCTGCAACTTTTTTGTGTTGCACCCAGCTGGTGGAGAAACAATTTAATGGGAATCAATCGGAAGCTCTGAATTATCTGATTGCCAAATATTTGACAAAATAAAAGGCCAATCATGCTAGATTGCACCAATTTCCCTGATTTATTTCTCGTCTGAGGGGAATAGTGAGGGGAGCCAAAATATATTTTCTAGTATTGATTCTGTGAAGTCTTGATTTTACTGGTCGGAGTGAGAGGATTTGAACCTCCGGCCCCTGCCTCCCGAAGACAGTGCTCTACCAGGCTGAGCTACACTCCGACTTTTCTGTGCATCTATCACGCGCCGGTGGGATCCGGTTAATCTAAGGTTGGAAGGGATAACAGCCCGCTCACGGCCGCTTCTCGTTGTTTCCACGTGATCCGTACACTCTAACCAAAACCATTGCAGATTTCAAGGAAGATTATCAGCATTCTACGGTTGTCGTCCCCGGAAAATACGGAAATAGCGCATTTTCATGCTTTACATCACATCGAAAATCATCTGTAATTTCTGTTACAGGTCAATTCCCATGGATTTGGGTGTTTTCTGGTTGTTTCAAGGGGATATGGTTGATTTTAAAAATACATAATTGTGTGAACGGCTGGATACATCTGGATCCCGCGAGCAACGTGTTTCGAAACGAAACCCTTGGGTCGGTGCCCGGGATGACGGGCAGGGTGTGTGTGAACGGCTGGATACATCTGGATTCCGGGAGCAACGTGTTTCGAAACGAAACACTTGGATCGGAGTCGGGAATGACGGGCGGGATGTGTGTGAACGGCTGGATGCATCTAGACCCCCGCCTTCGCGGGGGTGACGAACTATTCTTGTAGCAACCGCCTTCGCGGGGATGACGTACTATTTTCGAGACTCTCTCCTTCGCGGGAACGACAAGCGGCGCGATGACAGCCTTGGTGATGCTAACAGCTCCCCTGATCCTGACGTGGGTTTCAGGCTGATGTAACGTTTGGGGCATGAGGGTCTGGTGTCCTGTTTTTGTTTGCATTTACGCCCGAACTCAAAGATAATTGGTGTCAGACCTGTCGAAGGAGAGAGACTGAATGGATACGATGCCCCCCCCGAAGATACTGATTGTTGATAACGATCCGGACAACCTGGAGATCCTTGAGATTATCCTGGACGAGCTGAATGTAACGTTTATCCGAGCCCTGTCAGGTGAGGAGGCGCTTGCCAGCCTGGACGCGCATGATACTGCCCTGGTGCTGATGGATGTCGAGATGCCGGGTATGGATGGGTTTGAGACCCTGCGCCGCATGCGGGAAGTCCCTGCCTGGTCTTTGATCCCGGTGATTTTCATCACAGGCGTTTACAAGGAACAGGATGACATGATCGAGGGGATCGAGACCGGTGCTGTGGATTTCCTGCCAAAGCCCTTGAGTCACCGCATGTTGACCGGAAAGGTGCGGATTTTTATCAATCTCTATCTTCATCAGAAGAAGCTTGAGCAGGAGATCAAACGCCGGGAGGACGCCCAGTTGCTCCTGCAGAAAAGTGAGGGGAGCCTCAGGGCTGTTTTTGATTCCACCAATGACTATGTGGCGGTAGTGGATCGGAATATGGTGTTCCTGTACGTTAACGACTCGATCAGCTGGGAGTTGAACGGCGGCGCAAGCCTGATCGGCGAGTCATTGAACAGTTCTCTTGAGAAACATCCAGCCCTTTTAAACCCCTGGGTCGGCCATATTCATCGTGTTTTTGACAGCGGCGAGTCCCTGCACGTGGAGGACTGCATCGAGTTCGAAGGGGAAAAGATATACAGCGAATCACAATTGACGCCGGTCAGGGATGCCTTTGAACAGGTGTTTGCGGTGGCGATCTTTTTCAGGGACATCACCCGTCGCAAAACGGCTGAAAGACAACTATTGGCGGCTAAGGAAGCGGCGGAGCAGGCCAATCGCTCCAAGTCGGAATTTCTGGCCAATATGAGCCATGACATCCGGACCCCGATGAACGCCATCCTGGGAATGGCGGATATGCTGCACGAAACCCCCCTGAATGACGAGCAGAAAAAATATATCAGTATTTTTCAGTCGGCCGGGCGCAACCTGCTGGGGCTGCTCAACGACATCCTGGACCTGTCGAAGATCGAAAGCGATCACATTGTCTACGAGCATCTGCCGTTCAAACTGACAGAAATCGTGGAGAACACCACCGAAATGTTTGCGCTGGCTGCCCATGAAAAAGGACTGGAGCTGCTGGTGTTCATTCACCCTGATGTTCCCGTTCGCCTGACCGGAGACCCCAACCGGCTGCGACAGGTGCTTTCCAATATGGTCGGCAATGCCGTCAAATTCACCCATGAAGGGGAGGTCATGGTGGAGGTCCGGTACATCCCGTCCCCAATCAAGATTGCCAATTCAAACCGGGTTGAACTGGAATTGACCGTCCAGGACACGGGTATTGGCGTGCCTCCAGAGCACCTGGAGCGGATCTTTACCAGTTTCCAGCAAGCGGACTCCTCCACCACTCGGGAATACGGTGGGACCGGACTCGGGCTCACCATTTCCCGTAAACTTGTAGAAGGTATGGGCGGGGAGATCAAGGTCAGCAGCGAGCCGGGACGGGGGAGCCGATTCAGCATCAGGTGCCATTTTGATTCAAATGAGCCAGCGGACAGCAACGTTACCGATGAAGTGTCGTTGAATGATGCGGAAGTTTTGATTCTGGACACCAATCCCTCCGTCTGCCGGATGATGACAGAAACGCTGACCGCCTGGGGCGGCGTGGTGGAATGCCTGGAGGCGGGCGAAGATCCGCTTTCCAAGATCAGGGGATTCCGGGGCAGGGCCCCGATCGTGCTGATCGACAGGAATCTGCCGGGAATGGATGACTACAGCCTCCTCGAACAGATCAAGGTCGACCCCGAGCTGAACTGCCAGCCGATGATCATGCTCTCGACCCGGAATAGTCACGACAGAATCAGCCACTTAAATCAATTGGGGATAAACAGCTACATGATAAAACCCCTGAAACGCGAAGACCTTAAACAAAATTTCCAGGCGATATTAGGCCAGCAGACGTCCCATCGGGAAGGGGGGAACGCAATGGCAACCACGGAAAATGGTGATGACAAGTCGGCCAGGAATATCCTGCTGGTGGATGACTCAAACGACAACCGCCTGCTGATCCAGGTGTATCTCAAGAAAACGTCACACACCCTGACAATGGCTGAGGACGGTGAGGAGGGGGTTGCTGCATTTAAATCTGGGGACTTTGACCTGGTGTTGATGGATATTCACATGCCAGTGATGGACGGCTTCACGGCCACCGGGAAAATAAGGCAGTGGGAAGCGTCTGAAGCAAAAGAGAGGACCCAGATTATCGCATTGACAGCAAACGCCATGGAAGAGGACGAAAAAGCCAGCCTGGACGCCGGCTGCGACAGCCATTTGACAAAACCCATCTCAAAAGCCAAATTGCTGGAAACCATTGAAGAAAACCATTGAGTGTTGCTACCCTAAATAGAAACGTATTTATTCAGTTTCCCTGCGTCGAGGGAATTTTGATATAAAACACGCATGAATCCATCCATGGAGCTGTTGGAGCGACGCGTTTCCTTTTCACTAATGGGAAACACTCGGGAAAACATCCTGTTTTCCAACGTTTTATATCAAAACACCCTCGACTCCGGAGTTCTGATGAATAGTTACAAAGAAACAAAGAAAACCTGACATAAGATCGGGTTCGTTTGACTTAACCTCAGCCGGAAAAAACAGGTATGGTTGATTATTCGTCAAAAATTATAGTGACAATCGATGTGGAATTGGAAGACCTGATTCCCGGATTTCTGAAAAGCAGGGAAAAGGATATTGAAAAGGTGAAGGAGTACCTGGCGGCAAGTGATTTCGAGGCGATCCGCCTCCTGGGGCATACCATGAAGGGAAATGGTGCCGGATACGGATTTGACGACCTCTCTGTTGTAGGCAGAGAGATGGAGCAGGCTGCCATTGAGGAGGCTCCGGATGCAATCAATAAAACACTGGACGATCTTTCCGCCTACCTGGAAAACGTTGAAGTGGTGTTCGAATAATCTAAAACCGGCCTCCTGCTGAAGGGGGCGAAACAAACAGCAACTGACGCTGAATAAACCATGCGAACAATCCTCGTAATCGACGATGACAAAGAGTCGAGAGATCTGATTTCACGCCTGCTGGAGCCTTTGGAATACCGTGTGATCCATGCGGAAAACGGTATTTCGGGTATTCGAAGCGCCTTGAGCTTTCATCCGGACCTGATGACGGTGGATGTGGTGATGCCCCACCTCAACGGCCTGAACATGATGAAAATTCTGAAACTGATCAAGCTGCAGATCCCTTCGGTTTTCGTTACCGTCAAAACCGACATGGAAAAATACATCAAGGTTTTTCCGAGCGTTGTCGATGTCTGCTCCAAGGACCAGTTGCAGGATAACCTGTTCAACATGGTCAAAAGTACCCTGAGCCAGGACCATGAGAGGGAATTCAATGATGTTAAGTACCAGCTGAACCAGAAGGAGGTATTCGGGTTGTTGGGGCGATCGGACCGGAAAAAAATTCTGATCGTCAGCGATGCGCTGACTCAAGAGATGGTCCTGACCATGTTCAGTGATTCCGAGCTGTACGAGTTCTATTTTGCTCCTGACGGCCAGGAGGCGGTCTTCAAGGCAGTCATGATCCGCCCGGACCTGATTGTTTCCGACCTGAGTCTTCCGGATTTCGACGGTATTATGCTGGCAAGGATCCTCTACATCCTCGGACACCCGTTTCCGCTGCTGTTCATCTCTGACAAAAGTGATGTTGAAACCATTAAAACCGCGTCAAAACTGGAAGGGATCCAGGGCTTTCTGCTGAAATCTGAAATTCGGAAAGATCACAAGCTTATCCAAAAACGGGTTGAGACGGTTCTAAACATCTCGGACGCGGACAAGGCACGCCTGCAGGCCAGCTATGAGACCGTTGACGTCGAGAAAATTGAAGAGTTTACCATGGAGTCGAGCATCTGGGCTTCCATGGCACCATAGGGATCGTTTAAAGTAATTTCAGCTACTGAAACTGTAACATTTGTAAATTGATAGACAGGTAGAGTTAATGCCAGGCGGAAAGAATATTATTGTTGTTAAGCCGACCAAGGAGCTTCAGGAGGTTCTATACTCGCTGAACTATAAAAGCATGCCGGCCAACGACTGCATAGATGCCATCAGGAAAGCCATTCGTTTCAATCCGGACCTGATCCTGAGTGATATCGACGTTCCCAATCTGAACGGCGTATCCATGGCCAGGATCCTCGGGATGCTGCAAATCAATGTCCCGATTATCCTCACATCCTTTGTTAGAAAATTCAGAGAGCAGGCCCTGGACAACGACAATGTGATCGGATTCATCCCCAACGCAACCACCTATAGCGAGGATGAAAAGGCAAAGCTGAAGCGGGTTTTTGAAGCCATTATCAATGACGGACATGAGCGAAAACTGCCGGAGACAGCCTATCGCTATCGCTTTCGCCAACATGAATGGGCCAATCTGCTGGGAATATCAAGACGGAAAAAAATTCTGGTGATCGAGGACAACCCTTCCATGAAAACACTGGTGATGAGACGGCTGGACGCATCGGGCAATTATGACCTGTACAGTGCAGAGGACGGCCTGGAAGGCCTTTGTAAGGCCCTGCTCATCAATCCCGACTTGATCGTGACCGATATCCGTATGCCCACCCTGGACGGAATGGCCATGAGCCAGATTTTCTATATCATCAACAAACCATTTCCCATCGTCTTCCTGACTATTATCGATGACGAAAACTCGCGGACCAAAGCTGAAAAGGTGGCGGGTGTGCTGGGGTACATGCATAAGAAAGTGCTGAAAGATGGCTCCGGATTTGTGAGCGAGGTCGAAAAATATATCGAAAAGGCGGATGCCCTGAAAGGGAGTCGTGAAGAGATATACCAGAAGGGTGAAGGTGAGGCCCTTGGAAAAACATCAGAGATGCCGTTCTGAAACATGGGCCTGTTATGTGGTGTCGGCACTTCCGTTGTGCAATATGGACGAATCCATAATCGAAACATCCTTGTTCCGCAACAGGTATAACAATGCGAACAGCGTGCCAATCGGAAACCGTGCGACTGCGATGGGAGAAACCTCTGTTACCCTTCACAAACCGGATTAAATTTTGTATGATAGTCCTCAATTCAATGCCATTGACTTAAGCTGAGGCTAATTAAAACATTCCCCCTTGGAAGGGGGTTAGGGGGATGTTTGCCTGTGCCACCGTAAAAACATCCCCCCGGCCCCCTTCGAAGGGGGAGTTACCCATCAAGAAGTCACTGCCATAATCGTTGAATCGGACCAAAGGGAGAAAAATGGATTTTCAAGAGTTGAGCGCAAAATTCAAGCAATTTGAAGGGCCGTTCCCGGAAGAAGCGCTGCTCGAGTCTGTTCGCAATCAGGTTCAGGTCGTTCCGGAGTTGTTGAAGGTTATGCGGAATACCCAGGAGAATCCCCAACACGTCATCGACCGAGACGACTATATGATGAGCATCTACGCCATGTACCTCCTGGCGCAGTTCCGGGAAAAAGAGGCCTGCCCCATCATTGTTGACTTTTTTTCTCTACCCGACGAAAAAGCGATGGAGATCGTCGGGGATATGTATATCGAAGACCTGGGCCGTATCCTGGCGTCTGTCTGTTGCGGGGATATTTCCCAGTTGCAGCGGTTGATCGAGAACCCGGACGCCCAGGAATTGGCGCGGGCCTCTGCCGTAGAAGCCCTGATGGTACTGGTTCGGGTGGGGGAGAAAAGTCGGGACGAGATTGTCACCTACTTCAAGCAGCTCTTTGCCGGAAAACTGGAACGCCGCAGGTCACTGGTCTGGGTCAGCCTGGTTTCAGGCAGCGTCGACCTCTACCCGGAAGAGGTATCCGCGGAAATCGACCGGGCCTTTGCTGACAACCTGTTGGATGAAGGCCTGATCAGCATGGGGAACGCTGATGAAGTGCTGCTGGAGGAGAAGGAAGAGGTACTCGACCGTTTTTTCAAGGTCAGCCAGTACTCCCTGATCGAGGACGTCGTCCGGGAAATGTCGGAAAGTCAATAGGTCGGCTGATCCCCTATTTCAGGATGATGGAAAAGCCGGAAAACAGCAGCAACACAAAGACCACGATCTTGAATAGTCGCCCGTTGCTTTTTCTGTGCAGGTACTCCCCAAGCATGAGTCCTAGAATAAGGGACGGCAGAAGCATCAGGCTGACCCGGCTGGTTTCGGCAGTCAACTTGCCCGTCAGGGCGTAGTTGACGGTCAGGATAAGATTCATCGTTAACCAGACCACGGGCAGGGTGCTGCGGAAAGTTGACTTGTCCAGGTTGAGCTTGTTGACCACATAGACCAGCAACGGTGCGCCGGAGGCATACATGCCATGAATAATGCCGGAAGAAAAGACATACAGAAAAGCCCTGACCCGCCCAACCGGAGCCGATTCCTTATCGGAGCGCCGCGCCAGAATCAGCTCCCGTGCTGACAACAGTACGACCAGAACCCCAAAAATCCGCTCCTGAAGCTCCCCATGAAGTTGCTGGAAAATCAGCATACCGACCACCAGGCCCATTCCCATAAATGGCAGAATTTTCCGAAACAGGAGATTGAAGTCGATATTCCGGTAGTGGCGCAGCAGAATAACCAAATTGGATAGCAGGGAGACTGGAACCAGGACCGATAACATCCACTCAATGGAATAAAACGAAGCCCCCAGCGTGATAGGGACCAGGATCCCGCCAAAGCCCGCAAACGCCAGACTCAGGTAAGAGAGAAAGGAAAGAAAAATAATCGGAATAAGATGAATGTCCATGTTGAATCTAAATAACCAGAGTGCGTGATAGGCTTGGCTGGCTTATGTTGAGGCTTAAAATCCCTTAACCGCCACCGATGGGGGGGAGGATATCGACAAAGTCGCCGTCTTTCAACTTCTGGTCAAGCATGGCCTGGCACCGGTTGATACTCAGCGCTCCCACTTCAGCCACGGGGAGACCGAGGCTGCTGATCAGATCCCTGACGTCAGCGTAGTCCGGCAGTTCAACCGTTTTCAGGGGCTGCTGGGTGTAGCTGATAAACCGCTTGACCGTAACCGAAATCATAAGGAGTTTGCCATTATGTCTTATCCCGGAACAAGGACGATTTTAGCAGAGGCACAACGCCCCTCATGCAGATCACTGAATGCCTGTGCGCCTTCGGATAGGGGACGGGTTTCCACCCAGTCCAGGTTGCCGACCAGACCCGATTCTATCGCCTGGGCCGCTGCCCTCACGTCTGCCGGTGTGTAACAGTATACACCGATCAATTTGACTTCAAAAAGTGTCAGCTTCCGGATATCAAATTCTCCCGCAGCATCCATCAGCCCGATGTGCACAAAAATACCACCGGCTTTAACAGCTATCATACCCATTTTTCGGGTAAGGCTGCCACCGACGGCGTCAATAATCAGGTCAAATGTCCCCTCTTCCGGATCCCCTTCCGTGATCGGGTTGAAAAGATGACAATCGGCGGCCTCACCTGCGGATTGCCTGCGCAGATCATTGGTTTCAGCCAGCGTAGTGGTTCTGTTGCCATACCCTTTCAGTAGTAATGCTACCAGCAGCCCGATGGCACCGCCGCCGATAACCAGAATGTTCAATTCGGAGAGGGGTCGGGGAGACTGGAGCCTTGCCAGGTTCAATGCATGCAGTGCCGTAGCCACCGGCTCTGACAACGCCAGTTTAACTGGATCTGCGGATGGTGAAATGGGGATGACATTTTTCGCCGGTATGACCACCATTTCCGCATATGCCCCAGCCA
>JAOZRE010000581.1 GCA_029940215.1 bacterium
TTGATTGTGCTCGCTCTCTGTATTCTTTTAGTCATATCTTCAGCTATCCTGGTCGACTATTACCTGACCAAGGGGAAGAGTCGCAATTTGAAGAAACTGAAAAATGCAGTCATGCTCCAGAAAATTTCAATCCAGAAGATTAATAATACGCTGCAGAGCCGTCAAAATGAACTGGGAGATCTGGAAAAATTTGACCGTAAGCTTCGACTGATCAGTGGCTTACAGGAATCAGCCACCCGTATCCGGTATATTGATAACGGAAATGGGTTCAGCGATCTCAAGAACCAGCACACCCTCGACAGCCGAATCCTCTTGATGAAATTGAAAAAACTGGATCTCGACACCAAATTAAGAGAAATTAGCTTTTTTCAACTGGGGTCTTACCTCCAGGAACAAAAGGATACGTTAGCCAGAAAGCCCTCCATAGCACCTGCTGCCGGATATATTTCATCAAGGTTTGGCAAACGAAGGGACCCGTTCACCGGAAAAAGCCGTTTTCACCAGGGGTTTGACATAGCAAACCGTGAATACACACCCATTTACGCACCTGCAGATGGTATTGTAGACAATACAAAAGTGGAAGGGAATCTGGGACTCTTTCTGGTGATTGATCACGGTTATGGTATCGTCACACGATACGGTCACCTGGCAAAATTCGAAGTCAAGACCGGCAGAAAAGTCAAGCGCGGAGATCTGATTGCCAGAATGGGTAATTCCGGGCGTAGCACAGCGTCTCACCTGCACTATGAAATCCTGATCAACGACCAGTACGTCGACCCTGAGAAGTTTATTTTCTGGGATAAATAGTCCGAATAAACGATCTGCCACAAAGCAAACAAATTCAACAATGTTCCAGAGTCATTTACACAAAAGCAGCTGATGTCGACGGCTGATTGCAATTGCGTGTCGGCAGACCATTCTTTTCCAGATCCGCCTTGCACTTGGCCGTTTTAAGCTTGAATCCCACTTCACCTTTCCGACGAATTCCGATCATTACCAATTGTTTCTTCTCAGCTGTTTTCATAATACCTTTCTGAAATATTATTTAAGTAGCAGAACATTTGTATCGGTGTACATTTGTATCCTTCCCAACAGAAACAACCCTGTCAAGTAAAATATGAACAAATGTATAGTCTATTACTTTTTACGGATCCACTGACTAACCAGAAAGGGGGCAATAAAAATCAATACCCATATCAGAATTACACCAATAGGCCATGATTGACGGCTATTAAACAGAAAGAGATGATTCAAGTTGGAATTCATAATCAGAAGATATTCCCAAAATTTGCCGAGAAGATTCAGTACAGAGTAAAGGTAAATTTCTCCAGGCAATCCGCCCCATGGAATCCCCAACAATGTGAACAAGGCAACCAGAAGTGCATAGGGTAGAAAAATAAAGCTGAGGTAAAAAATATGGATCACGTTGTTAAAAGGCGTAATCAAGGAAAATTTCTCGGCCAGTTGGCTGACAAGTGGCATCGTCAGCACAAACAACCACAGGCTGATAATCAGGGAGGAGAAGATCAGCTTCAGAAACCTCTTCCATCTTGGATCCCTTAGGTATCGACTTGGCAGCAGCGGCAGTATCTGTATAATCCCTGCTACTGACAAAAAAGAGAGCTGAAAAGACTTCTGGCCTATAGCAGTTGGAGATCCCAGCAAAATTATAGCCGCAGTTCCACACAGAATGAACCAAAGTGGTTGCCACCCCAGAAAGTGACGCATTAGCCCCCACCATGCCAGCATGATAAATGATCGTTCGGCGGAGATTGGCATTCCGATGATCTGCAGGAACACAAAGATAGTAGAGATTGAAATGAGGTCGGTCAGTAGCACCCCGGTTCCCTGTTCAACTTTCGCAATCGGAAACGAAATCAACCATCGGATAACCAGGGCGAACCACAGATATAAAATCCCGATATGCATCCCCGAAATCGCAAATAGATGGGTAATACCCAGTTCGTTGATCCGCTTCTTCCAGTAAAGTGTCAGCGATGACCGGTCTGCTGTAACAAGCGCCTTGTAGACAGACGCGGGAAATTCACCCAAATAAAAGCGTGCCTTTTTCTGGATGTACAACAGATACATTCCCCGAGCGAGAATTCTGTGACGATAGGTGATACTGCTGATGGAAAACCGGGACTCAGGCCTGATATCAACCGCAAATGGACCATGGCCCTGAATAGAGATATGCTTCAATTGAATCCGATCGCCTCTCCGAAACCATCCGGCTTTACCCACTCGATCCTCAACGCGTTCCACCTCGGCAGTCGGCCATCGTCTGAACTCTCCGCGACACCAGCATTCGACCTTGATCATCCGCAGGTTGCTGAATTCTTCATCAGGATCGTTATCAACA
>JAOZRE010000189.1 GCA_029940215.1 bacterium
GTAGTTGCGCCAAAAGCTACTGCTGTTCCGTTGGAGTAGGTCAGCGTTTTACCTGATACAATATCAATTTCTGAATCAGCTGTCTGGCTGATGGCGCCGCCAATCGTTGAATCATCATTTACATCCAGCAATCCACCTGCCAGTGCAACAGGAGCTGTGATAGTAGGCGTTCCGTCGATTTGGAGTTCTGCTGTACTGCCGATTGTAAAACCGGTTCCTGAGGTGATGGTCCCGGCAGCCCCCTGTATGGTCAGAATTTTCGATGCGCCGATATCGATTGCGGTTCCGTTGTTGGTGAAATTAACGCCATCAATATTAAAAGTTGAACTGGCAGCGTGACTGATATTCCCCGTTATGGTACCACCTGCGTTATCCAGCAGTATTCCACCTGAAAAAGTTACCGGCCCGTTAACGGTTGCTGTACCGAGAAATTGCAGTGTTGCTCCTGTTCCAACTGTGAGACCATTAGCGATACCGAATGTCCCGGTTCCAGTCATGATCAGCGGAGTGGAATTCAGCGCCACAGTTGCTCCGGAGTAGGTCAGGGTCACGCCGTTTACATTGATGGTGGATCCGGCTGTTGCAGTCTGTGTCATTTCACCTGAAACGGTGGATGCTGCATTGGCCAGCAGGGTTCCCCCATCCAGTTCGACCGGACAGCTGATGACAGCTGCATCGTCGATCTGCAAAGTTGAACCCGCACTGATTGACACACCGGTCGTTCCGGCAAGGGTCCCATCCTCAGGAAGGTCAAGGGTGAATCCGCCAAGATCAAGAGTGGTTCCTGAATAGGTCAGGGTTGTGCCGTTGGCAATTTCGAGCGTGGACGCCGCCGTGTGCGTCAGTATTCCGGAAATAGCCGTAGTGGCGTCGATATCCAGAACTCCGTCATTCAGGATAATCGGCCCTGTAACGGTAGCTCCGTTTACAATATTTAGCTCACCACCGGTATTGAGAGATACAGCAGTGCTATTGGCAAAGGTACCTGTCTCTTGCAGGTATAGTATAAAACCACTGGCAATGGCCGTACCGGTATAGGTCAGGGTTTCGCCGGCAGCCACCTGGATGGTGGAATTTGCCGATTGTGAGATGGCGCCTGAAACAGCGTTGCTGACATCTATGTTCAGGGTTCCGCCACCCATGTCTATTGGGCCTGCGAGGGTAGCCCCTTCCGTGACCTGCAATTCGGAACTGGGATCATCCAGGTTCAGGCTGTTAGCGTTGGAAAGGGTCCCGGTTCCTGCCAGCACGATCGTATCGTCCCCGAAACTAATGGCCGCCCCGTCATATTGAAATATCTTTGTATCTGCAACGTTGATCGTAAAGTTTTCTGTGGTGGTGATATCACCATCAATCTCGCACGTTTCATCAATATCGATTGTTGCACTTGCTGCGGAGACATCAATATCACTTAGTACGGTTGCTGTGTCACCGCTGATTTTCAAAATGGATGATGCATTGTCCAGTGAGATAGTTCCAGTGCCACCGAAACTTCCCATGCCGGACAGTTCCAGTTGTGCCCAACCTATGGCGATTGCGCCGTTATAGGTTAGCGTTTTGCTGTCAGCTACTTCAATTGTGGAGGTGGAGAAAACAGTAAGGGTGATAGCACCCACAACTGTAATGTCAGCACTTGTTGCAAGCGTTCCGCCCGACAGTTCGATGAATGCCCCACCAACTGTCCCATCAGTTGTTATCAACATCCGATTGTCAAGCACCAGCGTTCCGGCAGACTGGGTCAGGGTTCCCACGCTTAAAGAATTACTACCACTGGACGCTGTATTGGTATCCAGGTCCAGTGTCGTTACTGTATAATCCCCGTTGGTCGTGATCGCTGCTGCCACACCTGCTGGTGTGACATTAGCGGAGGCCAGGGTTCCATTTGTGCCGGTCAACAGCAAAATGGAAGCAGGGTCGTTCAACTGAATATCGCCGGTGTTGGCGAAAGTTCCGTCTCCAGAGAATTCCAGGGTCGAAGCCCCTATGGCAAAACCGTTTCCTGTCAGTGTTTTTCCTGAACTGACATTTATCCCGGCACCGGTGAAGGTGGTATAGAAAATGGTTCCGGTCAGGTTGGTGCTGCCCGTTGCATTGATGTTCCCACCACCCAACTGCAGGTCGCCCGTGAAGGTTCCTGTCCCGTCACTTGCGAAGATCAGGGTATGGGTATTCAGGTCAATAGGTGTTACAGATGTGTAATCAAGGGTCTTGCCGTTCGCTATATTAAACGTGGGAGTTGAGTTGAAGGTAATATCACCTTCTATCGTGCAATCTTCGTCAACATCCAGGGTACTGCTGACCATCTCGATATCGCTTTGAATCGTAACCGTTCCGGTCACTCTCAGGGTAGACGTATTTTCGTCCAGGTTGATAAGGCTTCCTGGGGTATCGTTGTTATCTAGTATCCCATCTCCCGATATAGTCAGTGTATTGTTCAATCCAATCGCAATGGGCGTTCCGTCTGTCAATGTCAGTGTATTTCCAGTCGCGATATCGATTGTAGAACTATCAGTGTGGGTGACAATACCGACCACGGTGGGATTTCCATCCACATCCAGGGTACCACCATCAAGCTGTACAGCGCCTGAAATGGTGCTGTCTCCTGTAATGTTCAGAACGGAAGTGGCATCATTCAATACCAGTGTTGCCCCTGCCTCCGTATTGTCCAAAATTCCGTCTCCGCTGATTGTCAGCGTAGCCGCCCCCATGTTGACTGCAGCACCGTCATAGTCCAGTATTTTGGTGGCAGCAATGGCTATTGTACTGTCGGCTGTCTGGCTCAGATCAGCCGAAATGGTAAGATCCTCAACAAGTTCCAGGGTTCCACCAGCCAGTTCAATTGAGTCCTGCAGGTCGCCACCGGCCCCGGTGATCTGCAGGGTTCCACCTGTTTCGATCTTGATGGTGCCGGTATACGGTCCACCGATTCCGTCCCAGGTCACTGTGCTGCCGGCACTGATGATGATATCATCGTTTGCCTGTCCGCACTCCGCATCGCCTGAATAGGTGGCTGAATCCAGAAGTGTTCCCCCGCCACTGCTGGTGCAGGGGTCTGTGATAAGTTGAAAGGTATCGCTTGCTGAATCGGTTCCATCACTAACGGTGACCGTGATGGTGGCACTGCCGGTTTCTCCGCCGACAATAGATAGAGAAAGAGTACGTGACGTGGTTGTACCGGTAATTGTGATATTTGCATCGGGAACGAGGGTCTGGTTATCAGATACGGCAGTTGTTATCAGTTCTGATGCGTCGTTATCGATATCGCCAATAGTGAAAGTGACATCTTGCGTTCCATTGGTATACTTGTTGGAAATATCTTCAATGGTGGGGGGATCGTTTCCCGGGGTGACAATAAGATTAAAGGTGGCAGTTGTAGTATGGGTTCCGTCACTGACCAGGATGGAAATGATAGCGGTACCGTTTTCATCTGTGGCTGGTGTAACACTGATTGTGCGATCTGCTCCACTTCCCCCAAGGACGATATTTGCTGATGGAACTAGAGTATCGTCAGATGTGGCCGTGCTGATGCTTAGGGAAGAGGCTGATGCTTCACCATCGGTTACCTCGAAGGTAAGGTTGCCGGTGGTACTGTCTTCCGCGATGGTCTGATCGGCGATGACAGATATGATAGGGGCGGTGTCCCCGGCACCTGCTGAAATTGGTTCTGAGTCTGCAGCAGCAGGATTCTCTACTTTTCCGCAGGACGACATCAGCAGAACCAGTCCCAGAACCCATATTGTTAGAATTGATTTCAATGGATGATTTTTAACCATTGTTTCTCCACTCCTGGTGATCATATTTATCAGACTACTACCATTTCCAGCTTAATTGCAAACGGACATTGGAAGGTGATCCATGATCACTGAATCCAAAAGCAATTTTGTCCGGGTTTATGCCATTTCCGTAACGGGATGGTTGTGAACCGTCAGCATGGCCTTTTGTATCACTGTCGAAAATGTGTCTATACAGCAGGTATCCCTCAAGGCAGATGGCGAGAATGCTCAGGTTATTGTAAAGTGTGACATTTTCTTGATAACTGGCCATCTTCTCTTTATTGACTTCGTAAGCTACTTCCAGTGTATTACGCTCAGCCGATGTTGTAGCGGTCACCCATCGGCTTTTCAGCGAATCGTTTGTACTTTCAAGGCTATCGTATTTTGATGCATTGTCCATTGAGATCCAGGTAAAGATCAAAAAGGCTGAGCCGGTTGCAATGTCCCATTTATATGTCATCCAAAGCGGCTCTTCTTCAACAGGTTCAGGAGGTTCTATAATAACCAGTTTTTCATGCTCTGACAATTTTTCTACCTCAGGAGCCGATTCTTCAGCCGTCTTTACTTTCTGGACGGTATCTGTCGTTTTTGCCGGAGTTGGTTTCTGATCCTTATTCTTGTCTGCAATCTGTGTTCCCTTGGCTGGTTTTGAATCAGGTTTTTCTGATTGCTGCACAGTTTCAGTCTTCCCTGTCTTCTGCCCATCTTCGACTTTCTTGTTTGCAACGGTCTTCGGAACTGATTGTTTTTTCAGATGTTTCGGTGTTTCAACTGCCTGTTTGACGGGTTTTTCTGCAAGTTTAATTGCTTTTGGAACCGGTTTGGCAGCTGTCGATGTGGCTACCTTTTTCTGAATGGGTACCACAGGCTGGGCGACGATTGGTTTCGCTGGATTTAGCTTTGAGGGATCGGGAATAACGATTTTTGCCGCCATTTCTTCTATGGTTGCGACAACCTTTGATATCGCTGCCGCGGACTTACCCGGGTCTACGGTTGATGATTTGAATTCGTCCAGCAGTTTTTTCGGAACCCATGTGATAACCAGTTCCCCTGTTTCTTTTGAAACGGACGCGATCTCTCCGGGAGGCAGTGGCTGGTATCGGTTGGTCGAACGGTCGAAAATCCTGACCTTTCCTTTGGTGTTTGCAGCCAGCGTCTGCTTATCTGTTTGTTGAACGACATATTCGCCGCCAAACGGGACAATTTTGTTCGCTCCCGCATTGACATGAACCTTTCGGCTTTGGGAAGGTTGGTCTTTTGCCCAAATTTTTCCCTGGATGACATTGATTCGGTAAACCGAATGATCATATTTCGTAGCGATTCTGGAAACACGAACGCTTGTAGAGGGGCCAAGAATGACCTCGTTTCCCTTTTCTTCGGACGAAAAGCGGATGGAGGCCTTTCCGTTTTCTCCTGTCCGGATCTCATCATTTTCGTAAAGTGTCATCCCCCAATTATACATAGGTAACGGTGCCCCTTCTCTGATGACAGATACCGTGGGCGATATCTCTATCAGGATGACACCGTTCCAATCATGTCTTTGGATCTGGGCATGAAGGGATGAGTCCATTCCGTTTAGGAATATAAATAATATTAGTAATATCAGTAATTTGCGCATAAGAACCATGACAGTCTGGGACACTTTTTGGTCTCTGAATATTCAGAATACAAAACAATCGTCGATTTGCTATGCGAGTATTATACCGTAAATATCTATTTTTTAAATCAACCTGATATGTTATCCGCCCCCAACCGTGGTTTCCAAATAGCTGCCGGGAATGAAACAGCTTGTCCATAGAAACTGAATTTCGAGTTTTCAACAGCGAATTCACGGCCCTTAAATGGGAGTGGTTCTGTCAAATCGGAATGTACCGTATCTGATATTAAAGAGCAAACAGGGCAAAACCGGTGTTAAAGTCGTCCAGAAAAATAGGTTACAAAGTGCAGATGATGTGGCGGTTTTTAAAAGAGGGGGTGAATTGGAGAAGTTTTTGTGTGTCAGCTTCGGCTGATCAGCAGCACGATTTCATATACAAATGAGACGACAGCCACCAGAAAACCGACGATGGACCAGATGGCAGAGTTGCGGCCCCGGATGCCGATTGCAGATCGGCTGATCAGCAGGAAGGCGTAGACGGACCAGGTGAAAATAGGCAACAGCTGCCGCAAAGAGATTCTGGAGGCTCCCTGGGTTGTATAAAACCCCATGGTAACGCCCAGCATCAAACCGACTGTCAGAAACAGGAACCCTGCGACGATCATCCTGAGGATGATGGTGTCCAGCATGCCAAGACTGGGTACCTTGACCTCCCTGATCAACAAGGTTTTATTCTTGATGCGTTTCTCCTGGTACAGGAAAAAGGTCGAGGTCAGGCAGGCCACCCCAAAAAGCAGGTATCCCAACATTGAGAGAGAGCCATGGGCAACCAGAAGAGATCGACCCGTGAGGGTTGAGCGTTCAAAAAATTCCTGTGACATAATGGGCAGGTCTGCAATGAGCGCAGAGAGCAGCAATAGCGTAATAGTTAGAGGTGGAAAAATCAGCTCGAAAATCTGGTCAGGAAAATAGTTGTTTAGAATGAAGAGGATCACTATCAGGAGCAGTGACAGGAACATCAGCAGTCCGGAGAGGGAGTGAAAAAGAATGGTCTTCATCTCCCCGTAATTGCTGATAATGAAAATCAATTGCAAGCAGAAGCCCAGGATGAGAATCCGGTGCCCCCAGACGCTAACCAGCTGCTTCATTTGAAAGTAGGAGAGGCCGCAGAGCACCCAGCCGATCAAATAGACGCTGCATAAACTCCAGAATAGTATATCCAATTCCCAGACCTCCTGTCTTGTTTTTGCTCCGGGTGTGTCGTACCAGTTTTTTGTCTACCAATTGGCAGGAAGTTTACCAGCTTGACTGAGAGTGTGCAATAGATCATCTCGCATCGCTTGAACTGCCCGGGCTGCGTCACCGGCAAAATCGGAGGGGGAGTTGCCGCTTTGTGACTGGCGATAGGCGTACATAATACCCCGTGAGGAGTTGATCAGGGCACCGTATCCTTTTTCATTAAACGAGTTAATCACCTGTTCTGCCGTTCCGCCTTGGGTGCCGTATCCCGGGACCAGAAAATAACTGGAGGGCATGGCGCTTCTCAGGAGGGCGGCCTCTTCCGGCCAGGTGGCTCCCACAACGGCTCCAAGTGGGGAAAAACCGTTTTTTCCTATCAGGGTGGACCCTCGTTTTTCGATGTCCAGGGCAATTCTGTGAAAAAGGGGTATCCCCTCGACAGTGGCTTCCTGGTACTCTCCTGCCGATGGATTGGAGGTGCGCACCAGGATGAAGAGGCCCTTGTTATGCTCCTGGCAGACCGATACAAAGGGGTCAATGGTATCGCTGCCCAGATAGGGGTTGATGGTCAGAAAGTCGGGCTTGACGGTTTCTGTTGTCCCATCGATCAACGGGGTTCGGCCCAGATGTCCTCTGGCATATATAGACGCTGTATGGCCGATGTCATTTCGCTTTGAATCGTCTATCACCATCAGCCCCAGTTTTTTTGCTCTTTCCACGGTCCTTCGGAAAGCGGAAAGCCCCTCTGCTTCATACAGTTCATAACAAGCCATCTGTAGTTTGACAGCCGGAACCAGCAGATGAATCTCATCCAGAAGTGCAGCGTTGAAATGGTAGATAGCTTCGGCCGCCGCCCGGGTAGTGGGGCCGAACTGCCTAACCATTTCATCTTTGATGGGTGTGGGAATATGTTCGACTTCCGGATCCAGCCCGACGACTATCGGGGAGGATTTTCGGTTGATTTCAGCGATCAGCTGATCGATTACAAGCATTTGGATGGGGTCTGAGGGTTGAAAGTTGAACGGATCAGGTAACCGCTTTTGAGTCTGTGCTAGCCCTTGTTTTTAAGGCTGGCCACGAACTGGGTTAGTCGTTTTGAAATGACCTGTTGCAGTTCGTCCAGGCTGGACATGTCGCTCTTAATCTTGCTGCGTTTTTCGTTGATAAAGGTCATTAGACTTCTTTCCAGCTCCTTGATACGTGGTTCTATATTTTCAGGTTTGGTCGGGGGTCCTGATTTTTTCGAGGGAACTGCAGGACTATTACCGGACAGGGCATCTACCAGGCGATCCACCTTTTTCTCGAGAGCGGCAACCCGTTTTTCCAGGTCAGTTTTCTTAAATTTTCCAGCCGCTTTCTGGGCACTGCTGGTAATTTTCTGTTTGATTGATTTCTGGCTGATCCTGGCTGCCGGTTTGGTTTTTTTGGAGACGCTTCTGTTTTTAACAGCTTTTTCTGCCTTTTTCTTGAAGAATCCGGACTTATAGTGGCGAATCGTGTTGGGCCTGACCTTGGGAAATTTCGTATAGAGTTCCTGGTTGGTTATCTCGGGGTTTTTCTCGAGAACATCTCGGATTTGCTGTGCAATACTGTCGGCCATTATGTCCTCCCTCTCTATGAGCAATTTGATGAGACCAGTGAAAATGATGGTAAAAGTGTGTACTTGCCAATAAACCGCTATCCCGACTAAAATTAACCTGGTAGTGGCTGATCTGCTTCCAGTGACGACAGCACCAAAAAAAAAGCTGTTGCCTGGACCCGGATCCAGCCTGCAAACTGCGTCTCAGGCTTAATGACTGGATATCACAGGCATAGCGTAAACACAACCGCTAATTGGCCGGCAGGGCCAGTGCGATGTTTGAAAAGCAGTGGATAGAGTTTAAACCGGGTGGAAACGGATTCAATAAAACGATCAGGTAATCTTATCATGGAAGTACAGGTTTTCGAAGCCAGTAACGGTGCTTGTCCCTATCTGGAAAATCTGGAGTGGGTCAGCTACATGTTCAGGGTGGACGAGATTAAAAGCGCTGTTTATGAAAAGCTGATCGATAACGGGTTTCGCCGAAGTGGACACTTTTTCTATAAGAACAAATGCCCGAACTGCGAAGCGTGTATTTCGATTCGAATCAAGGTCCCGGAATTTTCACTATCCCGTTCCCAAAAACGGATCTGGAAAAAAAATCAGGATCTGAAAATCGTTCGA